>JASHRE010000585.1 GCA_030037515.1 Candidatus Sulfotelmatobacter sp. | reverse complement strand
GGCGCCGAACTATTTTCTTTCGCAACTTATAACCGCGCCAACAAACTGCCTTATACCATCAACTACACGCTCGACATTCAGTGGCAGCCACGAAACGACCTGGCATTCGATATCGGATACGTTGGAAACCTAGGCCGGCACGAGGTCATCCCGATTCCGTTCAACCAACCGGGAATCGCAACGCCGACGAACATCATTCATCCCGACGCGCCCTACCCTCAGTCCTATACCTACGGCTACACCGTGGAGGGCCCGGCCGGATGCGGCCAGCCTCCGAACTATGCGCCTTGCTCCCCGATCAATCTCCCCAACGGCCAGCCCTACCTGGTCACTTATGAGGGCGGTAACGTCGACCTGCGCGTTCCCTACATCGGGTATTCGGCAGAGTCGGAAACTTATAAGGCCGCTGGCGTTTCTGCCTACAACGCGTTGCAGGCACACGTAGAAAAGCGCCTGAGCTATGGACTTCAGCTGGGCTTCTCCTACACGTACTCTCACGCACTCGACGAGCAGAGCGCCATGGGATTGTTCTTCAACGGAAACAATCCTTTGGATCTGCGCTCGGCGTATGGCTCGTCGGATTTCGACCGTACGCACGTGTTCAACTTGAGCTATCTGTATGAAATGCCCGGCACGGCGCGGAAATCTTCTCTATTAGGAAAAGTGACCAATGGCTGGGCACTGACCGGAGTTGGCGTATTTCAAAGCGGCCAGCCTTACAGCATCATCGATTACACCGGTGCGGTTGGCAGCATCTATTACAGCGTATACGATGGCATCACGAATCCCATTGTGCCGCTGGCGCCCGGTTGCACTGCGAAGAACGCGCTGACGGGAGCCTCTGGCGCGTACGCAAACTCCGACCCGAACAACCTGAATCTGTATGCGCTCAAGCAGAGCTGCTTCACGCTGCCGTTGCTGCAACCGGGCGATCTCGGCGGCGCCATTCCCGCGGGCGATCTCTACGAGACGAACTTCACCAGCGGTCAGCGAAATATCTTCCGTCAAGCCTGGCAGCGCCGTCTGGATCTTTCGGTTGTTAAGAACACGCAGATCGACGAGCGCTTTTCGCTGAAATACTCGCTCGACATCTTCAATGTGACCAACACCGCCAGCTTTGATATTCCAATCGACGACGTCTCGCAGAACCAGTTTTACGATCAGTTTCCCGTCGTGGGAACCGTGCCCACACCGGCCATGTGCAACAATACGCCGGGGTGTGCGTCCAGCTTCTACAACGTTCCTTCCGGACTCGGCGCGGTGAACAAAATCATCGGCAGCCCGCGGCAGATTCAGATGAGTCTGCATTTAGTCTTCTGACAAGCCGGGCCGACTTCTGCATGTTGCTTGCGGGATT
This sequence comes from Candidatus Sulfotelmatobacter sp., assembly GCA_030037515.1. Lineage (GTDB taxonomy): Bacteria > Acidobacteriota > Terriglobia > Terriglobales > Acidobacteriaceae > Sulfotelmatobacter. The sequence goes on along the minus strand of JASHRE010000585.1, from coordinate 6,404 downwards.
GGGGCGTGTCCGCCACGAGGAAGCAGGGCAACCCGAACTGTGGCAGCAGCCCTACATTGCCCGCTTGCATCGTAATGTCCACGACATTCCAGAAGGAGAGCTGAGTATGAGCAGCAGCCTGGCCATTCTTCAGTCGGTGAAGGAAAGCATTTTGGCGGCAAACGTGAAGTCGGTGTACGGCGAGCCCATCACGGCGCAGGGCAAAACGGTGATCCCGGTGGCGAAAATCATGTACGGGTACGGCGGAGGCGGCGGCACGGGTGGGGTCGGAGATACCAAGGCGCGGGGCGAAGGAGGCGGTGGTGGAGGCGGCGCGCGCGCCATCCCCGTGGGCGTGATCGAGGTCAGTGATCAGCAGACCCGGTTCATAGCGATCACGAGCCGCAAGAAGCTGGCGGGAGCAATGGCTGGCGGAGTGGCCCTGGGAATCTTGTTTGCCAGCCGCAGACGGCGATAAGCGCGGGTTCTTCCAAGAAGCAGCGCTCACTCTGCTTCCGGCAGAGCCCATGCGTACAACACGCTGCCGCTGCTGGTCAGGATGTATTGGCGGCCGTCGAGCTCATACGTTGTCGGGGAACTCACAATGTGAGATCCCGAGCCCGCATGCCATAGCGTTTTGCCATCCCTCGAATCGAGAGCAAGGAAGTTGCCCAAGGCGTCGCCGGTGAACGTTAGTCCGGAGTCGGTCGTGAGCACTCCGGCGCCGGAGCCGCGCGGTCCGAGTTCGTGGGTCCATCGAATTTTGCCAGTCTGGTAGTCGATCGCCTCAATCACCCCTTTTCCCCAGACGTCGTAATCCGCGCCGGCCCACCCGTAAAGTCCGTCCGCGGGCTTGGCGAAATAAATGCTCCAACTGGGGTGGGCATCCACGATGAAGAGCCCAGTTTTGGTGTCGAAGCTCGGGGAACGAAAATTGGTCATGCCGCCTTCATCGGGTGCGATGAGTCGCCCGTCTGGGGCGGGCTCCTTCGCCGGATTCGGGATCGGACGCCCCTGCTTATCAAGTCCAAGCGACCAATTCAGTGGACCGTAGGGAACCGTCAGCAGGCTTTTGCCATTCGTGCGGTCGAGAACGAAGAAATAGCCGTTGCGCGAAGTCTGCATAAGCATTTTCTTGGGCTCGCCGCGAAAATCTCCATCGACCAGAACCGGAGTTTCGACGGCGTCCCAATCGTGCGTGTCATGCGGCGAGACCTGAAACGACCAGACGAGCGTGCCCGTATCAGGGTTGAGAGCGACAATCGCGCAAGTGTACGGATCGTCTCCCGGACGCGTTGAGCCATTCAATACGGGGGTGGGATTGCCTGTACCCCAGTACACCAGATTGAGATCGGGATCGTACGTTCCTCCCATCCAGGTCATGCCTCCGGTGGTTTGGTTCGGCGTTCCGGCGGGAGGCGTGGAATCCCATTGCCACTGCGTGGCGCCGGTTTCGGGATCGATGGAGCGGATATAGCCTGTGATGTTGTCAAAGTCCCCGGAAACTCCGAGGAGGACGTGATTGCCGACCACGAGCGGTGCCATGCTGGTCCAATAACCTTTTTTCACGTCGGCGACCTGAACGGTCCAGCGCACCGATCCATCTTTGCAGTTGAGGGAGACCAGATGCGCATCGGGCAACAAGAAGAAAAGATATTGTTTGTACATCGCAACGCCGCGATTGCCGATGTGTTCGCCTTCGGGCGTCGGATGGTTGTAGTGCCAAATCTGATGGCCGGATCGGGCGTCGACGGCCCAAACATTTTCAGGAACGGTGAAGTAGACAACACCGTCGACCAGCAGCGGCGAAGACTTGATGAGGGCAGGCAGATTGGTCTGGAAGGTCCACGCCAGCGTGAGATTCTTCACGTTCTGTGGAGTGATTTGCTCGAGGGAGCTGTGGCGGCGGCCGGAGTAGTCGCCGTGATATCCGGGCCAGCTGTCGGCGGGAGGACGCAGAAGCATCTGCCGGTCGGCACCCTGCGCCAGCGACGCAGTGGGGGCGATCACACCGATCAAGAAAATGAAAAATGAACGGCTAAAAAAACTCATTTCGCGTGGGATCCTCGACAAAAGCGCCCGGCAAAGTCCGAAGCAAGCCCTAACGCAACGTTTGCAGATACGCCATCAAATTGTGAATGTCGGCATCTGTGTACTTGCTGAATTGTTCGACGTGCGCATTGGCTGGAGCGTCAACCGTGAAATGCACATCGCGTGTGCGCCAGGACCGGTACATGCCCGATGAATCCGTCAGTCCAATCGTGAACTCGTCCAGATATGCCAATGTACCGGCAATCGTCTGCCCAGACAGAAGCGTCACCGTTATTTTCGATTTGGCGTTCTTCGGATAAAGCATCTGCTCTTCGAGCTCAAGTCCCTGGTAGCGCGATGCGACTCCCGCAAGATCGCCAGCGGGCGAGTGGCACGCCGAGCATCCGCCTGCGCCGTTGAAATACCGCTTGCCAGCGTCGGCATTTCCAGTTTGCAGGTCCGACGGATCCACACCTTTGCGTCCGCCATTTCCGCCACGTCCGGCAGCGGCTGCCGCATTTTTCACTCGGGTGTGGATGAACGCGACCAGGCTGTTGATCTGATCGGCTGACAGATCGAACGGCGGCATGCCGCGGTCTGCCCGTCCGCTTCGAATCACCGACGCGATTTTATCGCCGTCGACATCTTGCGTCACCAGCCGCGACCGCGTGAGGTCGGGACCGGTTTCGCCCCCGGTGGCGTCGCGTCCATGACAGAAAGAACAGTTTTGACGGAAAACAGCGCGGCCAGCCTCGACCTGATCGGGAGGGTAGCTGTTGCGGCGGGCTGAGCCGTGCGCTGCGCCGTATTCAGGAGCGTGTGAATCTGTCTGCCCGGCACACACCGCCATTCCCAGGGAACAGGCAAGCCCCCACAAAAGTGGCCCGCCCAAACTGAAAGGGTGATGCCTCATTTCCCCGCGCTCGTTCCCGTCTGCGGCCGCGGATGGGATGCCGTGCTGCCCTCGGTCATTCCCAGCACCCACCGGATGGCTTCGAAATACATTTTTCGTACATCGGGATCGTTCCACGCTTCCTGCGTATGCCCGAGAGTCGAATAGAACACCCGACCCTTGCCGTACATCTTCGCCCAGGCGACGGCGAAATCGTGATCCTGCCGATGGATGCGCGGATTATTTGCGTAATCGAGTTTGCCGGGATCAAGACTGAGCAGCACATTCACCTTTTCGCGCGACCACTGTTTCGGCTGATAAATTTCATCGTATTTCACGAATTCCCTCGGAAAATGGCGAACAGCGGGAAAACTCGGGTCCTCGTTGATGATGGGAGCGTTGAACGTCATCCACGGATGCTGATCGAACCATCCGCCGACCATCTCGCCATATTCCGGCCACTTGTAATTCGTGTCGAGAGCGGCATGAACTCCGACAAAGCCTTTGCCCTCGTCCCTGATGAACGACATCATGTCCTGTTTCTGGCTGTCGTCGAGATCGAGTTCCCCCGTCGTGCTCACGAAAACCATGGCATCGAAGTAGTCGAGGTTCTTCGCATTGCGTCCTAGATTCTTGTTCGTAATCAGCTCAGTATCGGTGCGCAACACCGCTTCCCACAGACCGGTCTCGTGGCCCATATTGTAAATCGCCGCCATGCCGTCGGAAACCGAGTCATGCTCGAATCCCTTGGTTTGCCCGATCACCAGAACGTGCTTGAGATGAATCGACTTTTGCTGCGGAGGAGGTGGCAGCGCCGGGCCTGCGGAGCGCGGAGTCTGCGCCGCGCACAAAGTTGTTGTGATCAACAGTGAGAGAAGATAGAGAGCGATTCGAATTTGGCGCAAGCGGTCTCCTCCTCAGGATTTTTCTTCAAAAATCGGCGCGAAAAGTCTGGAGTCGTCGAGCAAGCCGTTGCCCGTAAAGGTAACACAATTGGGCTGCGGTAGAATGGCCCGGTCCGCGCCGGAGGCCAAAAATCATATGCGCGTTGGCGTCTTCACTCCTTTGCTGTCGAAGCTCTCGCTCGACGCCGTTCTTGGCAAGCTGGCTGCGCTTGAGATCAACACAGTTGAACTAGCCACCGGCAATTATGTAAGCAACGCGCACTGCAAGCTCACCATGCTCGAAGATGCCTCGGCGCTGGCTGAGTTCAAGAAAGTGATCGCGGATCATGGAGCGAGCATCAGCGCGTTGAGTTGTCACGGGAATCCTCTGCATCCTGACAAGATGCAGGCGCAACAATTTCGTGAAGTGAGCCGCAAGACGATTCTTCTGGCGGAAAAGCTCGGCGTGGCAGTCGTGGTCGATTTTTCAGGCTGTCCGGGCGACTCGCCTCGTGCCTCCGCTCCGAACTGGGTGACTTGTGCTTGGCCGCCGGAGTACCGCCAGGTTCTGGACTGGCAGTGGAGCGAAGTTGTTGCGCCGTATTGGACCGAGCAGGCGAAATTCGCGTTCGATCATGGGGTGAAGATTGCGATCGAGATGCATCCCGGCTTTGTGGTTTACAGTCCGGAAACGCTGCTTCGGCTGCGCTCGATTGCGGGCGACAATATCGGCTGCAATTACGACCCCAGCCATCTGTTCTGGCAGACGATCGATCCAATCGCAGCCATTCGCGTGCTGGGCGATGCAATCTTCCACGTTCATGCCAAAGACACGCAGCTTTACCCCAGCAATCTGGAGCGCGCCGGCGTCCTTGATACCAAGTCTTATACAGACGAGCGCCATCGCAGCTGGATTTTCCGCACCTGCGGATATGGCCACGGCGCGGAGTGGTGGAGCGAATTCGTTTCCACGCTGCGCATGTACGGTTACGATTACGTCCTTTCCATCGAGCATGAAGACAGCCTGCTCTCGCCGGGCGAGGGACTGACAAAGGCGGCGAATTTTCTCAATCGCATCGTCATCCGCGAGCAGCCGGGCACGGCGTGGTGGTCATAGGCGAGACGACGGGAACGCAAGAATGAAAACGATCAAAACAGCAATTCTTGGAACCGGCTTTATGGGCCGCGTGCATCTGGAAGCCGTGCGGCGCGTCGAAGGCGTCGAATGCCTGGCGATTGCCGCGAGAAATGCCGAGGCCGCGCACCGGCTGGCCGCCGCATTTTCGATTTCGAAGGTCACGACGGATTACCGTGAAGTGCTGCGCGATTCGGCAGTGGATGCCGTTCACATCTGCACACCCAATGCCCAGCATCATGCGATGGCGAAGGAGGCAATCCTCGCGGGCAAGCACGTGCTCTGCGAAAAACCGTTGACCACGACGGTCGCCGAAGCGGAAGAACTGGTCGCGCTGGCAAGGCAAAAAGGTGTGCGCAACTGCGTCTGCCACAATCTGCGCTATTACCCGATGGTGCAGCAGATGCGCCGCATGCGCGAAACCGGCGATCTCGGCGAGATTCTGCTCGTGCAGGGGACGTATTCGCAGGATTGGCTGCTCTACGACACGGACTGGAACTGGCGCGTCGATGCCAGCGCCGCGGGTGCATCGCGCTGCATGGCGGACATCGGATCGCATTTCTTTGACATGGCCGAACACGTTTCCGGATTGCGCCTGAGTTCATTGTGCGCCGATCTGCAAACGTTTCATCCCGAGCGCAACAAGCCGAGGCATTCGGTTGAGACATTCGCCAATAAACTCTTGGCTCGGGAAGACTACGAACCAATCCCGGTCGAAACCGAAGATTTCGGCGCGGTTGTGTTTCACATGGGACCACGCGCGCGCGGTGCGATGACTGCCAGCCAGGTTTCCGCCGGACGCAAGAATCGATTCAGCATTGAAGTGTACGGCGCGAAAGCCTCAGTCGCTTGGGACCAGGAACGCCCCGATGAGCTCTGGTCGGGGCGGCGTGATGAAGGCAATCAGATTTTCATCAAAGATCCTGCTCTGCTGAAACCGGAAGCTCGAACCTACGCCGATCTGCCCGGCGGACACAGCGAGGGCTACGACGATACGTTTAAGCAAGTGTTCCGGCGCTTTTACCGATCCATTCGAACCCAGGGTGCAGCGGAGTATCCCCAGTTTGTCGACGGGCTGCGTCAGATGACGATTCTGGATGCCGTGCTCGACAGCAATCGCACGCGCGCCTGGATCGATGTCCCCGCACCGGCAAATCAAGCTTAAGACAGGATCGTTTCCCGCCGAAGCCTCAGTCTTCATTGAAGCCCTGGAAACGCGGCAACTCGGGAACTTCCCTACATCAACTTCATTTTCAAATAACGCTGCAGGTCGCCGCGGAAGTAAACCAGCGCGCAGACGACTGCTGCCAGACTGCCCAACCTCACGATCTTACCGACCATAATTGGCTGCTCCTTTCGGTTATGCCGCGTTCGCGTGGCGCCGAACCCGGGCGACCAGGTTCTCAATGATTTCAATCGCTCCCGCAACCGCGTGGCTTACCGGAGCGGTGAGGGTAAAGTTGCCGTCCGGACTGGGCTCGAG
>JASHRE010000584.1 GCA_030037515.1 Candidatus Sulfotelmatobacter sp. | reverse complement strand
AGGAACACCGGAAGCGTCCCGCCATTGTCAACTCGACTGGCAAATGATTGCCTTCGGGCACCATCTTCAGGCAGAAATTGGCAGGTTGCTGCGTACCGCGCCAGAACCCGCGTCGACAAAGGGACTTGCTCGTGCATGGAAGGCTTGGGGGGCTCTCTCCGAGTGCCACTTGCCGCCGGTGCCCTCGTCATCTCGCCAGTGATAGTACGGTTAGGATGGGACAGAACGATAACGGCAATGGGAGCAGCGCCGAAAAAGCGGCTTATGCAATCGCGTCATCTGACGATTGTACCCACCGATAAATCAACAGCGCTCATTGAAGTTCGACACAAAACGCTTCTACGCCAATCCTCCCCCGTCGACTATCAACGCTGTACCCGTGATCCAGCCCGCCATCGGACTCGCCAGGAACAGCACGGCATTCGCAACATCGTCTGGCGTGCCGACGCGGCCCAGCGGGCGATCCCCCGCTTCGCGTAGAAAATCTTCGCGATCTTCTCCAAGCTGCTCGCATTCGCTGAACAGCATCGGCGTCTCCACGTCGCCGGGGCACACGCAATTCACGCGAATATTGTCCTTGCCGTGATCGATCGCCATCGCGCGCGTCAGATTCACGACTCCACCCTTTGCCGCGCAATACGAAGCCGCGCGCGGTCCGCCTTTCAGCGACCATCCGGAGCCGATGTTGATGATGCTGCCTCCGCCGTTGCGAATCATGTGCGGCACGACTTCGTGCGACAGTAGATACACGCTCTTGAGCGCGATATCGATCGCACGGTCCCATTGGTCTTCGGTGAGTTCGACCACGTCTTTGCGGATCGCGATGCCGGCACAATTCGAGAGAATGTCGATCCGCCCTTTGTCATCGATGATCGACCGAACGGCCCAGCGGCAGTTCCGGCCGTTCGACACGTCGCATCTCAGAAACCCGCCTAAACCGCCCCGGGAATGAATGTCGGCGAGGGTCGCGACGGCCCCTTGCTCATCGATGTCGAACCCTACGACGAAAGCTCCCATTTCGGCAAGGCGAACTGCGATACCGCGCCCGATGCCAGAAGCCGCACCGCTGACGATCGCGACTTTGCCTTCGAGCGACAAAAGTTGAGTGGCGCGTTGCGCAAGGTTCATCGGGTCCTGTTCCCTACTCCATATGCGTTAGTCCCAGCCCAGACGGTTTCAGGCGGAGCTCCGGCTTCAGCAGCAGGCGAGCGCGGCGAGGCCCGCCGGTGAAAACGCGAGCCTTCGGGATGGCGCCCTTGGTCAAATGCCTCCGGCACTCACCGCTTAGCCGGCGATATCGATCGCCTTCTCCGCCGCGGCCAGCGTCAGATCCACATCTTCGTCTGTGTGCGCCGACGTGACAATCGAATGCAACGCCGCCGACGGCGACGCGTATACCCCGAACTGAAATAGGGACAACACAAATTTCTGGAACGCCGAACGATCGACATACTGGCAAAACTCGCGGTAGTCGCGGATTCCGTCGCGATCCGTGAACATGATCTGAAACATGGGGCCGACATTCTGAACGATGGCTGCGATTCCCTTCTCCCGGAACAACTCGCGCAATTCCGAGCACAGGCGATCGGCAACTCTCCAGGTGCGCTTGAACGAGGCATTGTTATCGCGGGTCAAAATGCCCAAGTTGACGCGCGCCGCCAGCATTCCAATGCGCGATCCGTTGTGCGTGCCGTAATGGAGCACACCGCCCCATTGCAGCCCGTCCATGATCTCGGCGCGGCCAACCAGAGCCGCGACAGGTAAGCCGCATCCGAGCGCTTTTCCGAAGGTCACGAGGTCCGGCGATAGCTTGTAGTATTGCTGACAGCCTCCGGGCGCGATGCGAAATCCGGTCACGGTTTCGTCCAGAATGAAGACGATCCCATTCGCCTTTGCCAGTTTCTGCAGCCCGTGCAGATATCCCTCAACGGGAGGAATCACGCCCATGTTGGCCATCACGCCTTCGGTTATGATCGCCGCGAGTTGGCCGTGGTGATTCTCGATCGTGCGTTCGAGCGCCGCCGGGTCATTCCACGGAACCAAGACCGTATCCTCGAGAGCGCTGCGATTCAGACCGGAGCTGTCAGCAACCTTGATGGGATCGCTTCGCAGTCCGAGAGCGCTTGGCGGCAGAGCATTCGAGCTGACGAGCACATCGTCGTACCAGCCGTGATAATGGCCTTCAAACTTCAGAATCTTCGGGCGTCCGGTTACGCCGCGGGCCAATCGGATCGCCGCCATGATCGCTTCGGTTCCGGTATTGGCAAAGCGCACGCGCTCGGCATTGGGAACGATCTTCTGCAGTATCTCGGCCACCTCGAGCTCAACCGAAGTCGCCGTGGCAAAATGCGCGCCGGTGCTCGCACCTTCGACAATCGCCTCGACAATCTCCGGATGCGCGTGTCCCAGGGGTAGCGCGCCGAATGCCATCATCCAGTCGATATATTCGTTGCCATCGACATCGAAGATGCGAGAGCCACGGCCGCGCTCCACAAAAATCGGACACGCCCCATAATTCGCCGGTCCACGCGACGAAGAACTGCTGGCCTCGATCAACACGCCCAGCGTACGCTCGTAGAGTTCCTTCGATTTCCGCGTCTGGAAAGGCATAGCTGTTCTCCGGCCTTCGAGTGGGTAGGACTTGCTATCCTACAGCACCCCGGCGCCTTCCTATGCCAGTCCTCCTCACCATTTCCTACAAGACAGTGGGGTTCCAGCCAAGAAAAATGCCCTAATCGAACTTCCGCGTATCTCCCGGCTTGCCCTGTGTCATAGAATGTCTTGCGCGTGAGCACAGTGATGACCGCCACAATTCGCTCCAAAGAGTGGGCAGGCCGCACCATCAGCGGACAATTTCCCCTCCGGCAGTGGCTCGGTTCCTCGGACCACAGCTCGGTTTTTCTTACCGATCGCGCTGGCCAGAAAGCCGCAATCAAGTTGATGCCGGCCGATTCCGACGCCCAGGCCGGCCACCAGCTTGCGCTTTGGCGAAGCGCAGCGGCGTTGTCCCATCCCAATCTGATTCGCGTCTTCGAATCTGGACACACTCAAATCGACGGCCATAGCGTTCTCTATGTTGTCATGGAATTCGCCGACGAGGATCTCTCGCAGATTCTGCCCCAGCGCCCCCTCGCGCCAGGGGAAGTTGCGCAGTTGCTTCCTCCGCTGCTCGGCGCTCTCTCCTACCTGCACAAGCACGGTTTCTTGCATGGACGCATCACGCCTTCGAACGTGCTGGCCACCGGCGATCATCTCAAGCTCTCGACGGATCAGATCCTTCCTGCCTCGGCGTCGGCCACTGGGAAGACGCGGAGAGACGTTTTCGATGCACCCGAAACTGCTGCCGGCATTCTGAGTCCTGCGAGTGATTTGTGGTCGGTGGGCGTGACGCTCTACGCAGCGATGACGCAGAATCTGCCCGCGGAGGATTCGAAAGACGATCCCGCGCAGGCGGCTTCGATTCCCGAGCCGTTCCGCGGAATCGTGCGCAGCTGTCTACAGCTAGATCCCAAGCGACGCAGTTCGATCGCGGATATCCTTGTGCGCCTCGATCCAGAGGCGAGTTCCTTGGCTAGCTCCACCGAACACAACTCGGGCATCGAGCACGGTGGCATCGAGAACGGGGGATGGCGTGGGAACCGCATCGTGGTGACGCTCCTCATTCTCGTCACAGCGCTGGGGATCGCATTCGTCGTCTTCTTCTCCAACCGCGGAAACCAGTCCCAGACTCCGCCGACGACGAATCAGCCACCGTCTCAGAGTCCCAATCAATCGGCCGCACCGGCGGTGGTCTCATCCGCGCCCGCAGCGCCGGCAAAACACGATTCGCCCGGCGCAGTTGTGAGGCAGGTTCTGCCCGATGTCTCCCAGAGGGCACGCAACACGATCACTGGCAAGATTCGCATCGTGGCGCGCGTTGAAGTCGATTCGTCGGGCAAAGTTACTCGTGCCAGGCTAACGACATCCGGTCCGAGCCACTATTTTGCAAGCAAGACGCTTCAGGCCGCCGAGCGCTGGCAATTCTCGCCGCCGATCATCCATTCGCAGCCGTTGGCGAGCGTCTGGAGCTTGGCCTTCCGCATCAGCCGCAAGCAGACGCAAGTCTCGCCCGAACGGCTGAAACGCTAAGCTTAAGCCCACGCCTCGTTGACTGTCATTTCGAGCAGAGCGAGGAATCTCTGCGCGCGGCAGCGCCAGTCGCGTAGGGTGCTTCGACTCCGAACGAACTCGCTCCACGACTTCATTCTCCGGTCGGCATGACATAGAAACTGTTGGCGATTTGTCTCAGCTAAACTCTCTCAAACGGGGTTAGCTTTTGCCTTGTCGTAATCGCCACACGATCTGCCGCACCATGCCGAGAAAGACTCTCGCGTCTTTGGGATCGAGCCCGAGTCGGAATACCATGCGGCGAACTTTGTTCTGGCAAGCCGCTTCCGATCCCGGCTGAATGTATCCGCTCTTATCGAGCGCCTCGAGCAGAACCTGGCTGATCTGTTCATTCACGCCGGCAGCGGCCCGTTCTGGCGTGGACGGAGTGAGCTGCGATTTATTCTCCCGCGCCAGCTCATACAGGCAGACAGCGACTGCTTGACCGAGATTCATCGAGACGCAATCTTTTTGTGTCGGGATGGTCAGAAGCCAGTGGCAGTGGCTGAAATCATCATTCGTCAGGCCGATCTTCTCGGAGCCAAACAGGAGGGCGACGCGTCGGGTCTGGAGATTCTGGCGAACGTCTGTGGCAGCTTGATCGAGCCTTAGCAACGAATGCTCAAGTGCGCGCTTGCGCCCAGCGGTCGTACCGACAACCACCGCACAATCGGCAACGGCCTCGGCGACGGTTTTGTACTCCTCGGCCTGTTTGAGGAGCTCCGACGCGCCGACCGCAGAGCGCGCTTCGCGAAAGGCAACCGCATACGGATTCACCAGCCGCAGCTGATGCACGCCGAAGTTGCCCATTGCCCTCGCCGCTGCGCCGATATTCAGAGGATTGCGCGTGCGCACAAGGACAATGACGAGATGGTCGAGTTCGGAAGATACGGGCAAGCGTTGATTTTACGTTTTTGTTGTGTGCGTGATGGGCAGAACGAATTTTCCGTTTTGGAAAGGTTTGCTATTTGGAACCCCGCCCCCTCGATCTATTGGAATCAACGACCTTTTTCCTCGATTTAGTCTATGGGCTGCAACACCTTAGGGGCACAATTTTGAGCTGCAAGGAGTTGATTCGATAGGGATGAATCGGTCGATGAGTCATCACGCAGCAGGGGAGCGCTTCCAAACAAGCGCCGTTCGCTCGATGCGACGCGCTTAGAATTCCAGTTTCGCCATACGCATGCCGGGCTAGAGCTAGTCAGTGCGCTTGATGGACATCGGCTTCGCTTCGCCATCACTTCACGTCCATCAGGTTGTGAAGAGGACTTTCATCTCTAAATCTCTAAACTGTCGAACCTGCTTGGCACAACAGAGAAAGGGCGTGCCGTTTAGCACGCCCTTCTCGCCTCTGTTTTTACTTCACTTTGGTTTTTACTTTGACTTGCCAGCCTAGAAACAACCTTTGTCGAACAACTTTCCTCCGGCTGGATATCAGCCGGAAGGAAGCCGTGCCCTTTCAACCCTAGCGATGGCCACCGCCGTGACCTCCGCCACCGCCGGAGTGTCCACCACCGCCACCGCTCGAGTGACCACCACCTCCTCCATACGAGCGTCCACCTCCACTGGGCGCGCTCGGACGTCCACCACCGTATCCGGCGCGTGGGGTGCTGTAGCTGGGAGCGGCACTGCGACCACCGTAGCCTCCGTAGCCCGGACGGGAATACCCACCGTATCCGCCACCGTACGGCGAGCGCACGATCGGCTGCCGCATGTCGAGCTGCGGACGGGATCCACCTCCGTAGCCCCCACGTCCGTAAGCCCCGCCGCCATAGCTGCCCGCGCCATAGCCACGGGTCGATGGTGAGGTTGGAGATGTGCGATTCCAGTAGCCTCCGCTATCGCCGCGCGCTGCACCGCTGCTCGAAGGCGGCGAGAATGCCCGGAATCCGTCGCGATTTCCAGCCGAGCCCGCGCCGCGTTGCGTTTCCGATGATCCGAATGACCGTGAATTATTGCCGGACGGAGTGAGCGATCGCTCGCCACCGGCTCGATTTCCGTTTTCGGCGCTTGAGCCGGCGGATCCCCGGTTACCGGAATTGTTGAATTCTCCTCCGCGTGCCGCAGTTCCTGCGCTGGGCTTGCCACTGGAGCCAGAGAATCCGCCGCGCGATGATGCGAATCCTGTGCTGCTAGCGCGAGCGCCCGCGTTGAATCCGCTCACGTGGTTCTGCGCCATGGTCTGCTGCATGCGCGACTGTTCCTGCTGGAACGAGGTTGGGCGCGCAACATTGTTATGCGATCCAAAGAAGCGCTCGGAACCGCCCCCGCGCGTTGTCGATGGAGCTGCGGCGCGTCCGCTCGCTGACAGACTCGCGCGCGATGGAACCACGGGCAGATTGCCCGCCATCTGCCGAGCGCCGTTGATCTGCGAACGTGTGGCTGCCGCCGCGCTCACACGTCCCGCGCCGAAGCGCCCTGCACCGACGGTCGACATGGCACCGCCGATATGCGGGTCATGAATGTTGGCGATGTTGGAAAAGCGCAGTCCTCCGTGCAGGGGAGCGAATCCGCCGAAGCGGCCGCGATTGCCGATGTCCCAGGCGTTGAACGCGCCGAAGCGGCCAGCGTATCCGCCCCACCATGGATGGAACCAGTCACCCGGGCCGATCGGCAACCAGCCGAAGCCGCCCCAGCCACCCCATCCGAAACCGAAGCCAAAACCGAATCCCCAGCCGGGGCCCCATCCCCAGAACGATACGTACGCCGGCGCCCAGAATGGCCGATACCACGCCCAAGCCGGACCGGGCCACCAGGCCCACGCGCCGCCATACCAAAACCAGCGTCCGTAGTGATACGGGGCCCAGCCCCAAGGCTCGTAACCGACCCACGTCCAACCGTAGTACGGTTCCCAAACCCAGTTGCCATCGCGATACGGAGCCCAGCCGCCGGGCTCGTTGGGAACCCAGACGTCGCCGTAATCGGGCACATTCTGCCATCGGCCATAGGCGTCGAGATCCTGCGCGCCGGTGTAATAACGGTTGGTGTGCTGCCAAGATTGCGCGTTTTCGATAAGGTGGTTGCGATCGGCGTTCCAACGATCCCAGTCGTCGGGATCGGGAGCCGGGGAAATTTTGTATTGGGCCTGATCGATAGTGCCGCGAATCGTCGCCATGTCGCCGGCGTGAATATCGGTACTGCCCTGCGGAGTCGCAATCTGTGCTTCGCCCTTGCGGACGATCACGACCGTGTCGCCGTCGGGGCGCACTTCAACCCGGAAGATGCCATCGTGGTGTGCCGGATGCACGGCGACGTTCGCCGTGTCGATTTCGGGTTCAGCTTCGCTGTTTTTCCAAACGACGTAGTCGGCGATGCCTTGGCCAAGTTGAATCTGAATGTTTCGCTTCGTGAAATTCGCGATATTCGCTTTCGAATTCGGGCCGAGGCGAAGAACATTGGCGAAATCGAGTTGGACTTCGGCGCGGCCGCCATCGCCGGTGGAAACCTTGTCTCCGGTCACGACCGGCTGGTTGAGTGTTGCCGCCGACCAGTCGCCGGAATCTCCGCGCTGCGTGGAAACATCGCCGTGAATC
>JASHRE010000583.1 GCA_030037515.1 Candidatus Sulfotelmatobacter sp. | reverse complement strand
TGGTCTACGCCGCGTCGTCTTCCGCCTACGGCGACACGCCTACACTTCCCAAGCATGAAGAAATGAGACCTGATCCGATATCGCCCTACGCCGTGGCCAAGTTGGCCAGCGAGCATTACATGACTTCCTTCTATCGTTGTTACGGAACGGAGACTGTTTCTCTGCGCTACTTCAATATTTTCGGGCCGCGCCAGGATCCGTCGTCGACGTACTCGGGCGTACTGGCCAAGTTCATCACATCGATGCTCCGTGATGAACAGCCGACGATTTTCGGCGATGGCGAACAGAGCCGCGACTTCACCTACATCGACAACGCGGTCGCCGCCAATTTGCTGGCGTGCGAAGCGCCCGCCGGTCGAGTTGCCGGACAAGTGATCAACGTGGCCACCGGCCGCCGCGTGACCCTCAATCAGGCTTTTCAGCTGTTACGAAAACTGACCGGATACTCCGGAGAGCCAAAATACGGCGCCGAGCGGAAGGGCGACATCAAACACTCCTTGGCGGATATCTCCCGCGCCCAATCCGTTCTGCAATACAAAACCATCGTCGATTTCGAAGAAGGCCTGCGGCGCACGGTCGAGTGGTATCGCGCGAATCTGACTTGAGCCTCCAACAAAAGCAGGAGATTGTGAGTACCGCGGTCAAGTGATTTGACGACATCCTTGGGCACGTCTATCTTCAATGGTTTATTCTGAGCATCTGCAGACGAATGGGCGCGTCAGTTCACGGTTCCCGACCCGCAATTAAGGTCTTCGTTGCCACCACGGTGATGTTGACCTTCATCTCCTTCTGGCGGGCTTCCGCAATCGTTCTCTCCGACTTGGCCTCGTCCGCTTATTATGCAGGAGGGGACGCGGAAAAGGTCATCGGCAAGAGCGCACCGTGGTTCATCCTCGCGGTGATGATGTTCAGCTACTGCGTGCGCGCGCTCTATATCGAATCCAGCAGCATGTTCGTACGCGGCGGCGTATACCGCGTTGTTAAAGAAGCCATGGGAGGCGGGCTGGCCAAGTTCTCCGTCTCGGCGTTGCTTTTCGATTACGTTCTTACCGGTCCGATCAGCGCTGTCTCCGCCGGACAATATCTGGCCGGATTTATCAAAGACATCGGAATTTATCTGCACCGGCCGCTGAATTTCTCTGATGATCATTTTGCCGCTGGACTGGCCGTTATCGTCGTCACTTACTTCTGGTGGAAGAACACCCAGGGGATTCACGAATCGAGCGAGAGAGCTCTGCAGATTATGGTGATCACTACGGTGATGGTGGTGATTCTCATTGTCTGGTGCGTGATCACGATCCTGCGGACTCCGGTCCAGATGCCACCCAGCCCGTTCAGTCCGGCGGGCGCAATTCCGCTGAATAAAGAATCTCTGGGCGGGCTGAACGGGACATGGCTCTCTCACCTGACGTGGATCATCCTCTTCGTCGGCTTCGGACATTCGGTGCTGGCCATGAGCGGAGAAGAGACCCTTGCGCAGGTGAACCGCGAAATTGAGCATCCCAAGCTGAAGAACCTGGAAAAGACGGGACTGGTGATTTTTCTCTACAGTCTGCTCTTTACATCTCTGGTCTCGTTTTTCGCGGTGATGATTATCCCCGACAATGTTCGCCCGAACTTCTTCGCGAACCTGATCGGCGGAATCGCTATGTATTTGGTTGGACCGATCACTCTGAAATTGCTCTTCCATGGCTTTGTCGTGCTGGTTGGAGTATTGATCCTGGCCGGTGCGCAGAATACATCGATTGTCGGCGCCAACGGAGTGCTGAACCGCGTTGCCGAAGACGGCGTACTGACCAGTTGGTTCCAGAAGCCACATCATCGCTTCGGCACCAGCTATCGCATTATCAATCTCATCGTCGGGATGCAGTTGCTCACAATCATTCTGAGCCGGGGGAACGTTTATGTGCTGGCCGGTCTTTACGCGTTCGGCGTGATCTGGAGCTTTGCCATGAAGTCATTGGCGGTGCTGGTTCTGCGCTTCACGGAACCGGGGAATCGCGAATGGAAAGTTCCCGGAAATTTTCATCTCGGCAAAACTGAAATGCCTTTGGGCCTGCTCGTCATTTCGGCGGTGCTGTTCCTTACGGCCATTGTGAACCTGTTCACAAAATATCAAGCAACGATTGCGGGGGTGATTTTCAGCGCCGTTTTTTTTACGATCTTTACTCTGTCGGAACACCACACCGCGAAAGAACGGCACGGCAAGCCTGAGCAACTCGATCAATTTCGCGTATACGGGAATCAGGAACTGGGAAGCGGCGCGATGGGCGTGCGCCCGGGCAACATTCTGGTGGCCGTACGCGATCCGCGGAACCTCTACTACTTGCGGCGAATCCTGCAGCAGACGAATACGGGCAAGCAGGACGTCGTTGTGATGAGCGCCCGCCTTTACCATCGCGAACACACCTTCAGCGGCAGCACGGTTTTTGATGCCAGCCAGGTGTTCGATCATTACGAGCAGGAGCTGTTTACCGCGGCTGTGGCAGTGGCAGAAAAAGAGGGCAAGCCGATTTCGCTGTTGGTTGTTCCCGCGACAGATGTTTTCGAGGCCATCATGGTGACAGCGCAGAGGCTGGACTCCTGTCGCGTTGTTTGCGGTCTTTCCAACAAACTGACGGCCGATGAACAGGCCAAACTGACGGGAGACGCATGGGAACGCCTGTCCGAGCCTCGTCCGCGCATGATGCTTGAAGTTGCGGCTCCCGACGGCACAGCCAGAGAATATTCCCTCGGGCCGCATACGCCGCGGATGCGGCCGCAGGATATCGAACTCATGCACAAGCTGTGGCTGGAAATCACCGCCGATCCCAAGTATGCGGGGGCGCACCACTACCACATCGTTGCTCTGGCGTTGCAGGAACTGGAGCGGGAGCTAAGCACGGAACAACGCGCACAATTGCTCGCGAAGCTGCAGGAACAAATGCGCCGGTCGAATCCCAACTGATTTAGCGGAAGCGGCTCTGTTCGGGCTCGGCCTGATCGCGCGCATCAGCCAAACGCGCCAGTTTCACGCCGAGGCTGGCACCGGCGAACATTCGAAAAAATCCCCAATACAGCGCAGCCACCACAATCGCTGCGCCTGTGACCATGAAGCCCGGCCATTTCGGCACATCGCGCAAGACGGAAAGAAAAACAAGCACAAACAATAGCCACGCCGCTGTGACAACCAGTCCATTGACGGTCCAGGCCAGCGCTCGGCCGGAAAAAGGCTGCGACAGCCAATCCAAGCGCGGTGCAGCATCGGAAGTTGAATCGTCAAAAGCTACGGTTGTGGGCACGGCAGAGGAACTGGCGGCGTTCGGTTTCGGCAAATCGATAATTTTGACCAGGGCTGGAGAGATGATCCGGTTGTCGTGGCTGGAATCAGCTTGCGCGGGGGCCCCGGAGCGGTCTGATTTCCAGTCGAGATCTTCCTCGGAACCCTGTAGAGGCGAACTCTGGCCGGCGGGCAAACCGTTTGGCGTAAGAGGTTGCGAAGCGTTCGCGAGTGCTGCTGCCAACACAGACTCGGAAGGATGCGACAGCGGCGATGCTCCCTCCAGCAATTTGGCAAAGGTCCATTCGTCGAGTTGATGGGCGGATTTCGCCGAAAGATCGAGAAACCGGATGCCGCAGCGCCCTGACGACGTCGACCAGATGACTTCTCCGCGGGCGTTCACTCGCACGCGCGGAGCAAACAAATCAAAGCGAACCTGCACCTGTTGACCGAGGTGCACGGCGGCTACGGTTTGCACGGCAAGGCCGCTCCGGGTGACATTAAGAAGAATGCCGCCATTGCCCTGGTCGAGGGTGACGTAGGTGAGCGTGCGAACTCCGTGCCGGTGTCGAAGCCGCGCTTCTCGCGCGGGAGATGGTCCTGCCTGCATGCACAACTCCGGTGGAATCGCAGCTCAGTTCCAATTGAACCCCAAAAACGCTGCTCTTATAAATTTTATCTCCGAGAGTGGCTGGCCCTTAGTATCTGGAGAGGTTCGGTCTCGCGAACGCACCCGCCGGAATGAAGCTCCCCACCACACCCTGCAGAAGCTCGCCTTCGCGTCCCCGGGTGTGTTCCTACGGGGTGGCCGAGTAACTGCATCATACCAAAGGGGTTCTGACGAAAGTACATGTCCGAAGGGTCAATGATGGTAATTGCATCCTGAGCCAAAGACCGTTAACTTACAAGTATCAATCTTAAAGATGGCGACAGTTCCCACCAAGCCGGACCGGGAATCTTCCGACCCGTTTGCTCCAGCGGCGGCACCAGCATGGCCGCCCGCAGCGGATTCCGTTTCCGTCAGATCGGCCGATACCGCCCTTGACGTGGGACAAAACGTTGCCCCGGGAAAACCCTCGCACCGGGATGCTCTGCAGGCGCTCTTGGCATTTTCCGCGCTCCATGAGCAGGTGCGTCGCAGAAAGGCTCTGGCCGCCCGGCACACCGGAATTGATCCTTCCACAACGCCGCCCGAGTTTGAACAGGGAGAACAGTTCGTTCTCGATGAAGTCCTGCAGCTGGTCGCCGAGCGCGCCGTGGCGATTACCGGCGCCGATGGACTCGCCATCGCCCTCGCCGAAAACGATGAGATTGTGTTGCGCGCCGCGGCGGGCAGCGTGCGGCCGGATATAGGCGCACGCATCGATCGGGATTCGGCTTTCTCAGGAGCGTCGTTTCGTACCGCCCAGGTTGTCAACTGCGATGACACGGAAACGGATGCGCGAGTGAATCTGCAAGCCTGCCGGCGGCTGGGCGCGCGATCGATGGTCGCGGTTCCTTTATGCGGCCGGCGGCGAGTCATCGGGTTACTGGAAGCCTTTTCGAACTGGCCGTTTGCCTTCAATGATAGCGACGTCCGCAACTTAACGCTGCTGGCGGAACTTGTCGTCGGAGCGCTCAAACCCGAAGATGAAGACCGCTTTGCCGAGTCGGCACAGCTCGCGACGGCGAAGCTGAAAGCAGCCGAGGGAAAACCGGTCACTGCACCCAATCTACCTGCGGCTGTCGAATTGGCTCCTCCAATCGCACCGCCCGTCGGCAGCGCCCAGGCGAGCACATCAATTCCTTGCGAGCACAAACCCGCAGAACCCGGTGCTCCGGCTTTGTCAACCTCGCCAATCACTCCGGAACCCATCGCGAAAGTTGCGCCAGCCGCGCCGGTTGCCGCCGTGCGGGCGGCAGTAGAAAGACCCGCCCAAGCGGAAGTAAAAGCATCCGAGCCGCAACCCAAGCTGGGAACACTCGAGGCCGAAACCTCGTCTCACACGCCCTGGAAAGTCGCGCTGCTCGTCTCCATCGTCGTGCTGGTCGCCTTCGCAGCCGGGATCTGGTGGAAATGGCGAAGCGGTGAGCTGGACAAGTCGATCATCACGGCGGAGAAAACATCCCCAGCTACATCGCCCATAGCCCAGGGCACGTCGCAACCGACGGCCAGTGCAACCTCAACTCCCACGAATCCGACCGGGAATGTGAACATCGATCAAGATGTGGCCGATGCCGATGAGGCCGACACGGCCGCACCCCCCGAGGAAATCTCGAAGTTCCCGAAGATGACGGGAGTCCGCCACTGGTCGTCTTCGGATTCGACCACGGTGGTGCTCGATCTCGAAGACCAGGTGCAGTACGAAGCGCATCGTCTGACGGGACCGGATCGCATTTACTTCGACCTTCATGACACACAACTCGCTCCGGACCTCGCGGGCAAGTCGACGGAGATTAGCGAGAGCTTACTGAACCGCATTCGTATCGCGCAGCCGGTGGCGGGAATGACGCGCGTCGTGCTTGAAACAAAGTCAAATCCGAATTTCTCGGTAAGCCTTGAACCCAGTCCGTATCGCCTGGTCATCGAACTACGGAAGGTTGGCGCTCCGCCGAAGGCAGCTGTCAATTTGTTCCCTGATGCGGAAGCGGAGAAGAACCGGGTCGCAATCGTCATTCCTCCGCCGACCAAAGAAGATCTGCAACTGCGTGCACGTGTGCCGAAGATGCGCATCGTGGTGGATGCGGGTCACGGCGGCTGGGATTTGGGAACGGTCGGCCGCCGCGGACTTCTGGAGAAAGATCTCGTGCTCGAAATCGCGCAGCGCCTGGGGAAATTGCTGGAAAGTCGCCTGGGCGCTCAGGTGATCTACACGCGGCAGGACGATAATTACATTCCTCTCGACGAGCGAGCGGAAATTGCGAATCAGGCGCGAGCCGACCTGTTCATTTCAGTTCACGCCAACTACAGCGATCTGCCCTCTGCGCGCGGGGTCGAAACCTATTACACAAATTCGTTTTCGGCTCCGGGATCAAAGGAAGCTGGTTCAAAAGATGCGGATGCTCACGCCGCGATCAGCGCAAAAAATAATGGCACGCCGACGCTCACGGATGCTGACTTGCACGAACGCATTGAGCAATCGCGACGCTTGGCCGCCAGTGTGCAACGAGCGCTGTATGGAACTTTGTCGGCGCAGAATCCGGGTTTACGCGATCGCGGTGTGAAAGAAGCCGGATTTGTTGTGCTCACCGAGAGCGCGATGCCGGGAATTCTGGCGGAAGTTTCTTTCGTCTCGAGTCCTACCGACGAACAGAAGCTGCGCAGCGACGGATATCGTGAAGAAATCGCGGAAGCGCTCTACCGAGGCATTGCCCGTTTCGCGGCCAATTCCCACAACGTGAAGATGGCGAAGAAGTAAGCAAGTGCCATTCCTCGCGAAGGGAGAAACCCTGGCCTCGACAGCACAGTGTTGCCGGGGATGCGGTCCTTCGACAGGCCCAGGCAGGACCTCGAGCCCGTGGCTCGGACGCCACGCACCCGCCTCAACTTTGACTCCGAACGAGATCGCTTCGCGATCTCGTTCTGCACTCTGCATGACCGCAAGTTGCGCTTCACTTTGAAGCGGCGGAGGCCGTCTCCGCTCCGGCGTAGTAGCCGGTTTTGGTGCGAACGGTCATTTTGCCATGTCCCTTGGCTTTGGCCTCCACGCGCACCATGCGGAACGCGCCGGTTCCACGAGGACTGATCGGCTTGTACCCGATCGTGTATTGATTGCGGATATCGTGTGCGATGGTGCTTGTGATCTGATCGACTTCGTCGAGAGTCCTGGGGAAAAATGCCATTCCCCCCGTGCGCTGGGCGATGATTTCCAGAGCACGCTTGGCGCGTTTGGGATGCTCTTCGTCTCCCAGGATTCCGATCGCGTAGACTTGCGGACCGACTTCGTCCTGCAAACGTCGAACCGCCTGCTCCAGGCTCTCATTGCTGGCATTGTCTTCACCGTCGGTCACCACGAACAAAACTTTCTTGTCGAGCCGGGCATTGCGCTTCAGGTGGTCGGCGGACGCGACTACTGCGTCGTAAAGCGCAGTACCGCCGCGAGCGTCGATTTTTTCCAGCGCCTCTTTCAGCTTGAGCAGATCGTTGGTGAAATCCTGGTCGAGATAGTACTCGTCGTTGAAGTTGACCACGAATACTTCATCCCGCGGATTGCTGGAGCGGACCAGGTTCAATGCGGCCTGATTGACTTTCTCACGCTTCTCCCGCATAGAGCCGGAGTTATCAATCACAATGCCCATTGCGACCGGGATGTCTTCGTGATGAAAAGAGATGATGTTCTGCTGCTTGCCATCCTCGAAGACCGTAAACGCATTGCGGTCGAGATTCGTCACGATGTGCTGATGGTCGTCAATCACGGTGGCGTGCAGCAGGACTTCATCGACATCTTTCTTGAAGACGTAGACACCCTGATCGTTCAAGTCGGATTTAACTTTTTTCTGCGAGTTTGAATCGGGTTTCGGATTTTGCGCTGCGGGAGAGCTCTGCGCAGGCGCAGCCGGAGACGTGCCAGACGGCGCGTTCTGCGGGGGAGTTGCGGGGGAATCACCCTGAGCGAACGCACACACGGCCAGGACAGACAGGATCGCGGCGCACATTGCAGAAATTGGCGGAAATAGAACCCTGGCCCTATTCGGCAGGCGCGTAATAGCCGGTCCTAGCATAGACCTTTAGAGGAGGCAATCCTTTCGGCGGTAGTAGCTTTACTTTTATCTTACGCCATTTGCCGTCGCGCACAACTTTGTCAGGACGATATCCGAGCACGTACTGATTGCGCAGTTCGATGCCGATTTTCGTGGCTACGTCAGCGAGGTCGTTCGGATTATCGATCGTAAAGGCGCGTCCGCCGCTAAGCTCGGTAATGTCGCTTAGCAATTGCGGGCCCAGCCGCTCTTCCATGGCAGAAGCATAACGATCGTAAATGCCGACGGCATAAATCATCACGTCGGCCTCTTTCACCATGGCCTTAATTTCGTTTTCGGTGTAACGGCTGTGATTGTCGCCTCCATCGGAAATGATCAACAAGGCCTTCTTGGGATATTTCGCTTCGCGCATCTTGCTGACGCCCATGTAAATGGCATCCAGCAGCGCGGTACGTTTGCGTGGCACAGCGTAAATGAGCTTGTTCTGAATTTCGTCAACGGAACTGGTGAAATCGCTCACGACCTCCGGCTCATCGGAGAACGTGATCATAAAAAATTCATCCTGCGGATTGGCGGTCTTGAAAAACTCGATGACCGCGTCCTTCGCCCGATCCATTTTGCTGGCCATGCTTCCGCTGGAATCGAAAATTACCCCAATGGAAACCGGAGCGTCCTCACTGGAAAACGTGCGGATCTGCTGCTGCGCATTGCCTTCGTAAAGCTGAAAATTCTCTTTTTCGAGGCCGGTAACGAGACGGTTCATGGGATCGGTAATCGTCACCGGAACCAGTACCAGATCCACATCCACCTTGAGAGGCCGCACGTGTGCGCCAACAGCAGGTGGGGCGCTGACGGCTGGCTGTGCAACTGCCGGGTTCGAGGCGGTCGTAGCGGGCACAATGGCCCCATCGAGATCTTTGAGATCATCAAGGTTGTCGGGATCCTCGTTTTTGGGCTTGGCCCCATCTTTGGCGTCCTTGGCATTTTTTGCGTCCTTGGAATTTGGTACGACGCGCGGAACCACGTGAACGTCATTGATATCCGTTTGCGCGGATGCCGGCGCAGAAATGCACAGCATCGAGCAGACGATCAGAGTTACCGCCTGCACGACACCGGTAAACCGTCGCGACCGGAAACTTCTGTTTTCGGCAGGAGTACCGCCAGAACTTGCGAGCAGCCGAGGGTTCAGTCGATCCCGAGCGGGACCCACGCCAGTCCAACGAACTAGGGCCTCGGGGCGAGATGACCAGCGCCCATCATTCAGGCGGGCCATAAATACCTCATTAGGGCGGATGTTAGCACAGCTAAAGCCGCATGGCACAAGGGATTTTGTCAAAAAGTTGACAGAGTCCAAATCTGCACAAGCCAACTCTCCGATGGCGCGAATTGTCAGCCGCGGCATCGCCGCTAACTTGTTACAATCAAAGGTTTCCTATGGCAGAAATACTTCCCTTTCAGGCGATTCGCTATAACCTTGACCGGGTCGCGCCGTCCGAAGTGGTGACCCAACCCTACGACAAGATCAGCCCTGCCATGCAGGACCGATACTATGATGCCAATCCTTACAATTTGGTGAGGGTCATCTTGGGGCGCCGCGAAGCCGGGGATGGTCCGACCCGCAACGTCTATACGCGAGCAGCCGATTTTGGGAAACAGTGGGTGGCGGAGGGGATTCTGAAACAGGATACCCAGCCTTCCCTGTATGCTTACTCCCAACAGTTCACCGGACCCGCGGGAAGGCATTCAGAGCGGCGTGGATTCATCGGCCTGGGACGAGTTGAAGATTACTCGGCAAAGGTCGTATTTCGACACGAACAGACTTTAGCTAAGCCGAAAGCTGATCGTCTGGATTTGCTCCGCGCGACGCGGGCGCATTACGAGCAATTATTTTTGCTGTACGAGGACCGCGGCGCAATCGACTCTGCGCTCGATCCCGCGAGGAAGAAAGCGCCAAGCATCGACGTAACCGACGAGTACGGAGTCGTGCATCGCGTCTGGCAAGTGTCTGACGCGAGTGTGATTTCGGCAGTGCAGCGGAAGATGCGCGATCAGAAACTGGTCATTGCTGACGGACACCATCGCTATGAGACGGCTTTGAATTTTCGGGATGAATGCCGCAGAGCCGCGGGGACCAATTGCGACCCGCGGGCGCCCTACGAGTTCGTCATGATGACCTTCGTCAACATGAACGATCCCGGACTGCTGATTCTTCCTACCCACCGCGTCGTGCATTCGCTGGAGTCGTTTCGGGTCGACGATTTTCTGGCCGCGGCGGAGAGGTTTTTCAGCATCGAAGAACTCGATGCCGGACTGGACGCCTCCCGAACCGCAGAAATCCTTTGCGAACGCGGCAATCACGGCACAGCTCTATTGGCAGTGATAAAGGACCGAGCATTGCTGCTGCACTCGGCGAAACCGGCGGTGTTCGACTGCATGGCCGGATTTTCGACTCGCCAGCAGGAACTCGACGTGGTGCAATTACACAAAGTTCTGTTGGAGGGGGTGCTGAAACTCACTCCGGAGTCGATCCGCGACCAGCAGAATCTCTCGTACGTTCGGGAAGCCGCCCGGGCTCTGGCTCAAGTGCGCAAAGGTGCAGCGGATATTGCATTTCTGATGAACCCCTGCAAGGTTCGGCAAGTGCGCGAAATTGCGTTGTCGGGAGAAGTCATGCCGCAAAAGTCGACGGATTTCTATCCCAAGCTGCTGAGCGGGTTGACGGTCTATGCCCTGGACTAGCCGGTCGATCGGAACGCTCGCATTTGAGCTTGGCATTTTGATTCTGCTTTCGTCGATCCTGTCGGGCGCACCGCAGGAAAAACATCTTTCGGTTTATTCTGTCGCCGCTAACTATTCGCTGATGCTTGTGCAGCGGGAAGGCCACGATTATGTTGGCCTCCTGGAACTGCTCGAACCATTGGGAAAGGTGAGCGCGCGTGCCGAGGGCTCCCGCTGGCGCCTGCATTACAACCGCGTGGAAGGAGAGTTTCAGGTTGGCAAAACGCGAGCCCGCGTGCAAGGCCACGAAATCGAGCTCCCGGCAAAATTTCTTGAGGAAAACAATCGCGGCTACGTTCCGGTGTCGGCCCTGGCCTCGATGTTGCCGCGATTTCTCGGCGGACCGGTCACGGTGCATGAAGATTCCGGACGTCTTTTCATCGGCAGCGTCGCAACTCATTTCACCGCCTCGTTGGCCGCAGGAACTTCCGCGAAACTGGTCTTCAACTTCACGGGACCAGTGAATCCGAACATCAGCAACGAGCCCGGTTCTGTTCGTCTGGCCTTCACGCGTGACCCCGTGGTTGCGCCTGCTTCGCCCTCGCTGACCTTCGGCAGCAAAGTCATTCCTTCGGCCACTTACACCGAGAGCAACGGAACGGCAACGATCGCGGTGAGAACGACGGTGCCAGTGATCGCAAGCTTCAGCAACGATGGGCGCACGATTACCATCGCTCCCAGCTCCGCTACGACGGTTGCCCAAAAAGCACCCGCGACGGCCGCGCCAGCAACTCCTGCACCATCCAGCGCTCCGTCAGCGCCCGTCGCCACCCAAGCTCCCCCGCCCAGCGCAAGCACGCCGGTGTATCGGCACTACTTTGCCGTCGTGGACGCAAGCCATGGCGGCGCCGACTATGGAGAAACCCTCAGCAACACGCTCTACGAGAAAGATATTACGGTCGCGCTGGCGCGCAGCCTGCGGCAGGAGCTTGAGAGCCGTGGCATCACGACGCTGGTATTGCGAGATTCCGACGCGAACCTGACGCTCGATCAGCGGGCGGTATTTGCCAACGCCGATCATGCCGCCATCTACATCGCGTTACACGCGACCTCCGACGGGCCCGGCGTTCGCGTGTACACCGCCTTGCTGCCCTTCGGTGAAGATGATCGCGGCCCCTTCCGCAACTGGAGCACGGCGCAGCATGCCTCCCTGTCTTTGAGCCAGACGGCTGCCGCTGCCGTGGCCATTGAACTGCAGAAACGGCAAATCCCGGTCCGCACACTGGCCGCGGCCTTGCGGCCTCTCAACAATCTCACAGGGGCGGGGATTGCCGTGGAGGTCGCTCCCGAAGGCAACAACCTGGCACAACTTACCGCTCCGGACTATCAGCAGTTGGTAACCAGCGCGGTGGCCACGGCCATCGCTGCCGCGCGCAGTCAATTGGGAGCGGCGCCATGAGAGTGACTCCGGAAATTCCGCGCCATCTTCTGATCTCGGTTGCCGTGTTGCTGATTGCCGCGGTTCTCATGAGCTCCTACGCGTGGCACATGCGCAAATTGGTTACAACAACACAAGACACGGCCAACGACACACGTCCGTTGGCGCCGCCTGTTGCTGGCCCCACCGAGCGTGTCGTCCTATTCATTGCTCACGACGAAGATGGCAGTCTGCGCCCACAATCGGCAGCGATTCCGATGCCCTCAGCACGCCAGGAACGCGCTCAGGAACTCTTGCGCGCGCTGCTCGCGATTTATCTGGATAAGAATTCGCCCCATGTGCTGGGTTCAGGTGCTGAAGTGCGCAGCGTCTTCCTGGTTGATCCCGGAGTCGCTGTGATCGATCTGAACTCCGCCTTTGCCGATACTCATCGCTCCGGCGTGCTGGTGGAAGAATTGACTGTCGCGTCGTTGATCCACACCATCTCGGCGAACATTCCCGGCATTGTGAAGGTCAAGATTGTCGTCGATGGTAAGGAACGCGACACGTTGGCCGGCCACTCAGATCTATCGTCTTTTTATGATGTAACCGCCGTAAACCAACTCGCCGCAGAGTTGCAATCCGGACAGTGAACGATTACGACGGGTGGATTATGCTGCAATGGGAGAGGACGCGGGTTCAAAGGTCCTGGGGGAAGGGCCTCTCTCGTCCTCAGGAATGGGCGTCGTTGGGTGGAGCTGTCAGCGCCGAAATGCGGAGTCGCTCAAGTGCGCCGAGTGGCTCGCCTCGCCGGTAATCGACAACACTTGAATTAGGTTTGTATCGGCATCCACGCGTCCTCGCAAACGGGCTTGCTGGCTTTCGAAGCCCTTTAGCGCTTCGATGTTCTTGACGAGCCAGACCCTTTGGCTGGCATTCTCGATGAACCTGGTTCCGTCGTCACTCACCTTGCCCGACATGCGAATTGTTTTGGCGCTGTGCGTTTGCGAGGTTTTCTGTTGTACCTGTGGTGCTGCTTCCTGAGCCACCACGGCGATGCAGAGCGTAAGGCAGCACGCGAGACCCCACAGCCTGGACGAATTCATAACCACCTCCCAAATCCGCCGACGTTAACGCCACTGTACCCCGAGCCCGTCTATTTTGCGCATTCAAAATAATCATGATTGTGATCACCATTGGCGATGAACACTATCCAGTCAACACCTGAGGAGAATTTTTCGGCACCGCGAAATTACAAAATTGGGGGCTTGGCCATCGCGACCCCAATATGAAATCAACTTCCGAGGAGGCCCACACTCTCGCGTCCCGCTCTCGTGCTCCAGTGGTTTACAATGGTTGGTATTTCTCTGCACTCATCTTTCCGTTCGCTGGAGTCGGAGTAGGGACCATGATTGCTCATGACCCCCTCCACAGATCCGGACAGGCGGAGTTACCGCATCCGGCTCCCACCTTGGGTGAGGACGCCCAAGCGCACGAGAGGATAGGGATGACAAACTTTAGCCGGCGGAAACCGGCGCCTGATCCAGCAGGACATGCGCTGCCACGTCAGGTGATTGCCTGGGCTGCGACGGCGCAAGACCGTCCTCCACAGGAAACCAAGCGCGCGGCGAAAGGCGCACAGCGCCGGCCCATTCATGGGCACCCCGTAATAGCGAAAGTGCCCCAGCAGGACCGAGCGCAGATACGCTCCCTGTTCCCGAATGGGCGTGTGCATGCGTCGCCGCAGTTCCTCTTTCAGGGCCCGCAGCTTGGCTTGCCACCTCTGGCGCATCGTCTGTCGCAGTACCGTGAAGTGCCCCTTCCGAGTCTTCCCGCAGCTGTGCGTAAAACCCAGAAAGTTGAACGTCTCCGGTGGGCCGTCGCCACGGTTGCGTCGATTTTTCTCCGCGTAGCGGCCAAACTCGACGACCCGCGTCTTGTCGGCATGCAGTTGAAGGCCAAACCGCGCGAATCGCTCGCGCAGTTCCGCCAGAAACCGCTCTGCTTCCTGTCGATGCTCGAATCCCGCCACGAAGTCATCGGCAAAACGGACGAAGATTACTTCCCCGTGCGCTTGCCTTTTCCTCCATCGCTGGACCCAGAGGTCGAGAACGTAGTGAAGATAGATGTTCGACAACAACGGGCTAATGCTCCCGCCCTGAACCGTTCCTGTCTCACTCTGCACTCGCTTGCTCTCTTCCAGCACGCCCGCCTTGAGCCATTTCTGGATCAGGCGCACGACGCGCCGGTCGGCTATGCGGTGCTCGACAAACTTCACCAACCATCCCTGATCGAGAGTGTCGTAAAACTTCCGGATGTCGGCATCGAGCACCCAGTTCACTTTCCTCGTCCCGATCCCGACCGCCAGCGCGTCCAACGCTTGATGCGGGCTGCGCCCCGGTCGGAAACCGTAGGAGAATCCCAAGAAGTCCGGTTCGAAGATCATGTTCAATACCTCGACCGTGGCGCGCTGGACGATTTTGTCTTCCAGTGCGGGAACGCCGAGTGGGCGAAGCTCACCCGGTTTACCCACTTTCGGGATGTACACTCTCCGTACAGGTCGTCCTCGGTACGCTCCCCGCTTCAGCCTATGGGACAGATCCTGGAGGTTCGCCTCAAGGTTCTCTCCGTAGTGCTCCCACGTCTCGCCATCGACCCCCGCAGCAGCGTCCTTCTTGGTAGCCAGGTAAGCTGCCCGCAGTCGTTCCACGTCGTAGATGTGGTGCAGGAGCGCGGTGAACCGCTGTTTCTTATCCTTTCTTGCTGCTTGACGTACCCGCTCAAGCGCGCTGAGCGTGCTTTCCCGGCCCTGAGTCCGGAGCGCGTTGCGCTCGAACGAGTTCCCCTTGGCCAGCCCCCTTCCCTCCGTTGCCTCCATGGCCGGTCCCTCGGCTCTGTTCGGCGACTTCACAGGTATTACGGAGCTGTCCGACTTCCCATGTCCGTTCGTCATCGGCGTACACCTTTCGGCTTCCCGACACGTTCTGCAGTTCTCTCCGCTGCAGACAGACGTGGGATCTCCCGGTTCCCAAACAAGGTGCTTGCGTACATGTACGGGGTCTTTGACCGCGCGAGATCCGAGCGCACCTTGCGATGGCGGCGCACCCGGTATTGCCTTCCGACATCCTCCACCGCGTCGGCATCCCGGAGTACCTGCCGCTTGCGCAGCAGGGCATATATTTCACGGCTCAATACCCGACCTGTACGTCCCCCTGTCAACGCTTCGACACCACCCTCGCGGGCGGCTCCGCATGACTCAGGGCCGTTGTGATTCGCTAAATCTTCAACGTATGAAACTTTCATTCACAACACCTTGCCGGTTTAACCGGCGCTCGGAGGACTTATGAAACTTACACCCGGAAAACTCGCAGGTCTCAAAAAGGTTTCGAACGAGCGTGGCGTCATCGCGGCGGCGGCAATGGATCAACGCGGTTCGCTGCAAAAATCACTGGCCAAAGAAAAAGGCGGAGGCGAGGTCACCAACCAAATGATGGAGGAGTTCAAAACACTGGTCACCGAGGTTCTCACGCCGCACGCGACGGCCATCCTGCTCGATCCCGAGTGGGGACTGCCCGCATCGAAGCGCCGCGCGAAAAATGCCGGCCTGCTCCTGGCCTACGAGAAAACCGGATACGACAAGACCGGCCCCGGCCGTCTGCCCGACCTGCTCGATCACTGGTCCGCACGGCGACTGAAAGAAGCCGGCGCTGATTGCGTCAAGATTCTGCTCTACTACACTCCATTCGATCCCAAGCACATCAATGAAACCAAGCACGCATGGGTTGAGCGGATTGGCGATGAGTGTCGCGCCAACGACATTCCATTCTTTCTCGAGTTTGTTGGGTACGAAGAGGGCGCCGACGAGAAGGCACTGGAGTACGCGAAAAAGAAACCGCACATCGTGACCGAGAGCATGCGCGAATTCAGTAAAGAGCGCTACGGCGTCGACGTCCTGAAGGTGGAAGTGCCAGTCAATATGAAGTTCGTGGAAGGCGTGCGGTGCTTCGCCGGAACGAGGGCGTACACGAAGAAAGAAGCGATCGATCTGTTTCATGAGGCTGCGGCTGCCGCGAGTAAGCCGTTTATTTATCTTTCTGCCGGCGTGAGTAACGCCGAGTTCACTGAGACGCTCGAACTCGCGGGCGAATCGGGCGTGAAGTTCAACGGCGTGCTCTGCGGCCGTGCGACCTGGAAAGACGGCATCCCGGTCTACGCCAAGCAGGGCGCAGCAGCGTTCCGCAAATGGCTGGAGACCGAAGGCGTGAACAATATTGAGAACGTCAACTCCAAGCTGAAGGCCGCGACCAGCTGGCACTCGATCTACGAAGTGGAACTGGTGCACGCGTAGAACTGCAACTGAGAACGATGGCGCGGGCGCCCTCGCCCGCGCTTTTCTATTGGAGCCATCTTCCCCTTGAAACAGAAAGTCCTTCTCTCCTGGAGCAGCGGCAAAGACAGCGCCTGGACCTTGCACGTACTCCGTCAACGCGACCAGGTGGAGGTCGTCGGCTTGCTCACGACCGTCAACTCTCATTTTCAGCGCGTGGCCATGCATGGCACACGGCAGGCCCTGCTGAACGCGCAGGCAGACGCCGCGCGCCTTCCGCTGTGGGAAGTCCCTTTGCCTTGGCCTTGCAGTAATGAGGCCTATGAAGCCGCCATGTCCGCGGTCTGTGACTCGGCTGTCGGGCAAGGGATTTCCGCCATCGCTTTCGGAGATTTGTTTCTCGCTGATGTTCGCCGCTATCGTGAAGACCGCTTGCGCAACACCGGCCTCGAGCCGCTATTTCCGCTCTGGGGACGAAACACTCGCGAACTGCTCGAGGAAATGCTCGATGGCGGCGTGCGGGCCCGCATCGTCTGCGTCGATCCGTCAAAGTTCCCGTCAGATTTTGTCGGCCACGATCTCAGCCGGGAAATACTCGATTCGCTCCCGGCTGGAGTTGACCCTTGCGGGGAAAATGGAGAGTTCCATACCTTCGCCTATGCCGGACCTATGTTTTACGAACCGATTCCGATCGAAGATGGAGAAGCTGTCACTCGCAACGGATTCGTTTACGCCGACCTGCTGCTTCAGTCGAAGGCGACTAACCCGGAGTCGTCATAGGGCAGAGCCGTCATGAGAAAAGCCGGAGAACCGTCGCCGACATGCTCCTCGGAGCGGCAAAGAGGATTCCATGCCCGGCCTTGGCTCGCATCATCGCGACCGTCTGCTTCGTTCGCACTCGCCATCGGCCCTCCCCCTACAATCCTTATGCCGGACTTTCGCAATCTGATCATCGAGACGCGGATAAAATCTGGGAAAGCCACAGTCGAAACGGACATCTGGTATTTCAAAGGTCGACGCGTTCGCGAGGAGCGGCTGATTGGCAGTCAACTCGATCAGCCAGCAGAACAAATCTGGGTGAACATCGCGCACTGCGACCACAAGGCTTACTACTTTCCGGTCGAGCAAGGGAAACCTACAGCTATTGGTCCACCTTCCAAAACATTGCGGCGGAGCGTGACCTTTTAAACGGAGACCCAAGCAATGGCGAGGTCGCTATCACCTGTGATTCAGTCGACAGGAGTGAACGCCGTCAAGTCGGCAGCTACGCTGCACGACGCATCACCACAACGACAACCATCGCTCCAAGCGCAAACTCCGCGTCCGACCCGGCAAGATTCAGTCCGATGGGCGGTACGTCGACCTTCCCGGATGGTACCTGTGCTTAGAAAACAAACAGGAAGCCTGGGTGGGCAATAGAGTGGAACGAAAGCCACTAGCACCCGCGTTTCCTCGAAAAATGGCAGGGTGCCCATCGTCGAATTGCGATTGCATTGACGACCAAAAAACGCCCCGGGGCTCCGATCGCCTCCAATCGCGTTGCTGGGAATCTCTGAGGACCCCTTAAATCCTGAATTATTCCAGGTCCCGGAGGACTACACTCGCTTCGAGAACTGAGAGCTCCACCCAACCTAACTTTGCGACTGGGCGTGCGTTTTCGCCTTGGGCACCGAGGGTGTATCAGTTGCTGATCCCGGGGAAACACTGGCACAGACTACAATGTCGGGATGGCCACCGTTCTGATTACCGGCGCATCCGGCGGCATCGGATACGAACTCGCCGAGCTCTTCGCTCGCGATCATTTCAACCTCGTTCTGGTGGCCCGCAGCCGAGACAAGCTGACGCAGGTCGCAGTCGAGTTTCAAGCGTATGGCGTGAATGTCAAAACCATCCCTCTCGATCTTTGTGATCCCTCCGCCCCGAAATTTCTCTTCGACCAACTGCAGACGGAAAATATTGCTGTCGACATTCTTATTAACAACGCCGGATTCGGCGCTTTCGGCGAATTCTCGCAGATGCCGGAAAGCGAAATTCTTGGGCAGATCGATTTAAATATTCGCGCCCTTACCGAATTGACCCGCCTGTTCCTGCCCGCGATGATCGAAGGTAAAAATGGCAGGATCATGAATGTGGCATCGACCGCAGGTTTTCTGCCCGGGCCGCTGATGGCCGTTTATTATGCGACCAAGGCATATGTCGTTTCGTTCTCTGCAGCTATTGCGAACGAAGGGCGCGGCTCGGGCGTGACCGTAACCTGCTTCTGTCCCGGCGCAACGCACACGGGATTTGCTAATCGAGCCGGAATCGGGCAATCGCGCTTGTTCAGCCGGTTTGGGGCTATGAACGCAGAGCGCGTGGCACTCGATGGCTACCGAGCTCTGATGAAGGGACGAACGCTGGCGATCTCCGGCGCTCAGAATTGGCTGATCGCTCAATCCACGCGCTTTGCGCCGCGAACTATGGTAACTGCCATCTCGCGCTGGGTGGCGGAGCGGGTTCAGGCATAGAGGTTACCGCCGAGGGTGGAGGCCTGCTTTATCTTCTCTGCCGGGCATCACGCCTGCGTCTTTGGAAACCTTTTACCAAGCGCCCGGATATCCTTCTTCTCCTGTCGCCCGCTGTTGGCAACCGAAAGCGCCACCCAAGAGCTTTCGAGAGGAGGTGCCCCTTGTCGTACCTTCGCTCCTGCTGCGAGATTCTCCTTCAAATTCCAACCTTTTCCGTTGAGACAAAGAAGCGCGTACCACCGACTCCGATCGCGATTGCCGTATTCGTTTTCGTCCCGCCTTGCGTTGTATGCGGGGGCTCGTGACCAGCTTTTGTTCGGGGATCGATTGACAGGTTGGAGCGCAGAAGTACGCACGGAGAGTTGCGCCTGCAGTCGCAATTGCACAGTGGACAGGGTTATTCGCTCAAAGATCCTGGATCGGCGCGTATGCTGGGCGCCATCGCAATGCCCTCGGCACGCCGCCCACGCCACCCTCGGGGAAGTTACGCCGAGAATGATAGACAAAACCGTCGATTATTCCACAAGATGGAACGTGTATGCCTTTCCGGTCGATCCGCTCGCAGAAGATCCCGTCAAACCCGGCGCCAGGAAGGCGTATTCGCCGGGGGGGAGGTTGTCGCCAATCATTTTTGGATCTTCACAGCGATACTAGCCCCGTTTCGTGTGCCCGCAAAAGTACGAAAGACACATTCCTGGCTTTCCGAAGCCACCGGGGCTTTGCCTTTTTTCTTGTGTTGAGTCTTCAAGCCGTCAATCCGATTTACCATCCTCACATGCCGACTCTCATTGCTCAGCCTACCCGCGTCGCAGCCGCAGGCAACAAACCCAAGCTTATCGATGAATACGTTGGCCGTATCAATTCAAGGACCTCTGCCGTCAGCGTCGCGCTTATGCGCAGTCCCCAAGGATGGAT
>JASHRE010000582.1 GCA_030037515.1 Candidatus Sulfotelmatobacter sp. | reverse complement strand
GTGGAGGCTGGTTTGGTGCGGGAGGTGGCCCTGGAGGGCCGCGCCGCCCGATTTGATGCGAAAGGCACGCGTCATCACCACTTCGTCTGCGACCATTGCGGCACGGTCGAAGACATGGAATGGTTCGACGTACCCCGGCCTGCCTCGCACTCCCTCGGTAAGCGGGTCCTGCGCGAATGCGAACTCATTTTCCGGGGGCTCTGCACCAGGTGTGCCCGCAGGCATGGCTCTCGCCAAAGGCGTGTAAATGTCAGCTGAATGCCGCGCCGAACGTGCGGCTCCAGCAATTGAAAACCGAAACAAAAATGGTCTCTTGTTGACTCGCGGTTTTTCGACCAATTCAAAATCGACTCATTCAAAGGAAGATAAATTTATGGAGAACAAACTCGCTGTCGAAGCCGGGACTGCCGTCCCCCAACAGAGCAACGCAACCGAATCCAAATGCCCCGTCGCGCATGGCTTTCGCAAAGTTCAGACTAATACCGACTGGTGGCCAAATCAGCTCGACCTCAGTGTCCTGCACCAACGCTCGTCCCTTTCTGATCCCATGGGTGAGGGTTTCAATTACGCCGAAGAATTTAACAGCCTCAACCTGAAAGGCGTGATCAAGGACCTTCATGCCTTAATGACCAACTCAGAGGAGTGGTGGCCGGCCGACTTCGGTCACTATGGACCGCTCTTCATTCGCATGGCGTGGCACAGCGCCGGCACGTACCGCATCGGTGATGGACGCGGCGGCGCCGGAGCCGGCCAGCAACGGTTCGCGCCCCTCAATAGCTGGCCCGATAACGTGAACCTCGACAAGGCCCGCCGGCTGCTCTGGCCGATCAAGCAGAGATACGGCCGGAAAATTTCCTGGGCGGACCTGATGATTCTTGCCGGCAACGTCGCACTCGAGTCGATGGGCTTCAAGACCTTCGGCTTCGGCGGCGGACGGGAAGACACATGGGAGCCCGAAAATGACATTTTCTGGGGCCCGGAAGGCAAGTGGCTGGCCGACGAGCGCTACTCGGGCGACCGTGATCTTTCCGACCCGCTCGCTGCCGTGCAGATGGGTCTGATCTACGTGAATCCGGAAGGGCCGAACGGCAAGCCCGACCCCCTCGCCGCGGCCAGGGACATTCGCGAAACCTTCCGCCGTATGGCCATGAACGACGAAGAAACGGTCGCGCTCATTGCCGGCGGTCACAGCTTCGGAAAAACCCACGGCGCGGGCGATGCGGCACTCGTAGGACCGGAGCCGGAAGCCGCACCCATCGAACAGCAGGGCCTTGGCTGGAAGAACAAATTCCGGACTGGCATGGGCGATGACGCAACCGGCAGCGGCCTGGAAGTCATCTGGACCACCAGTCCTACAAAGTGGAGCAACAACTTCTTCCACAACTTGTTCAGCTACGAATGGGAACTCACCAAGAGCCCGGCGGGCGCGAATCAGTGGACGGCGAAGAATGGCGCAGCTACCGTGCCGGATGCGCACGATCCCAAAAAGCGCCACCCACCCACCATGCTGACCACAGATCTTTCATTGCGCTTCGATCCAGCCTACGAAAAGATCTCACGGCGCTTCTACGAACATCCGGATCAGTTCGCAGACGCCTTTGCCCGCGCCTGGTTTAAGTTGACCCACCGCGACATGGGCCCGGTCCAGCGTTATCTCGGCCCTCTCGTTCCGAAGGAGCAGCTGCCATGGCAGGACCCCATCCCGGCTGTGAATCATCCGCTGATCGGCGAGAAGGATGTCGCAGCTCTGAAGGCGAAAATCCTCGCATCCGGGCTGTCGATTTCGCAGCTGGTCTCGACCGCCTGGGCATCAGCGTCGACGTTCCGCGGCTCTGACAAGCGTGGTGGGGCGAACGGCGCGCGCATTCGCCTTTCGCCGCAGAAGGACTGGGCAGCCAACCAGCCTGCGCAATTGGCGAAGGTGCTACGGAAGCTCGAAGCAATCCAAAACGAGTTCAACAGCTCCCAGAAGAACGGCAGCAAGCGCAAGAAAGTCTCACTCGCGGACCTGATCGTTCTCGGCGGCAATGCGGCAATCGAGAAAGCTGCGAAGGCCGCTGGCCACGACGTGAAAATTCCCTTCACGCCGGGACGCATGGACGCCTCGCAAGAACAAACCGACGTCGAATCCTTCCAGCCGTTGGAGCCGAAAGCCGATGGATTCCGCAACTACGTCGGCGGCAAGCAGCGCCTGTCTCCCGAGGAGCTGTTGGTTGATAAAGCACAGTTGCTGAGGCTGACCGCACCGGAGATGACCGTTCTTGTCGGTGGCTTGCGAGTGCTCGGTGCGAATTCCGGCAACTCCAAACACGGCGTCTTCACCAAGCGTCCCCAGACGCTGACGAACGACTTCTTCGTTAACCTGCTCGACATGAGCACAGAGTGGCAGCCGTCCACCGAATCCAACGGGTCCGGAGCCGTGTACGAGGGGCGCGACCGCAAAACCGGCAAGGTCAGGTGGACTGGCTCTCGCGTCGATCTGATCTTCGGCTCCCACGCGCAACTGCGCGCCCTGGCGGAAGTCTACGCCTGTTCCGATTCGAAGGAGAAGTTCGTGAAAGACTTCGTGGCGGCGTGGAACAAAGTGATGGACGCTGATCGCTTCGATGTGTTGGCCTGAGTCGTGGTCTACATCGTCGATCGAGTCCCAGGAAAACCGTCGCGGTCGAGTGCATGACGAAGCATTCGACCGCGAACGGCAAGAATCCGAGATAGCCCGCGATCGGCATTTCGAAAATCTTGTGGTGCTGCATGATCGGAAAGATGTAGTGCCATTTCGCCAGGGCCCAGAAGTTCCAGAATTCCCAGAGCCATCCGCAGACCCATCCGGAAACGAGCAGCGAAAAGAACCGGCTGCGTCGGCCCCCCGCCAAATCGCCCAACAGCGATAGCCCCCCGAGTCGCTCGTCGATGGGATCGAGCAAAAACACGAACCCAATCCACACCAGCCCGAACAGATATGCTCCCAGGTGTGCCGGCAAAGCCACTGGAACGACGAGACAGAGCGCCCCAAACGCGATCATCAGGTTCTTGCTGGCGGTCGAAAACCGAATCGGGCGCCCGGACTTGAACCACGCCAAAGTTTCGATCAGGTCCGCCGTTTCCAAGATCGCGGGCGTGATCGTGGCAAACGACCATCCATAGCCCATTAGCGCCGCGGCCCAGCGGATAGGAACGCCTACGTACATCCAATTGCCGAGTCGCCAATTATAGGCTTCAAAAATTAGCCACAGCGGAATGGAGAGCAGCGCCGTAATCAAGAATCGCCCCGGGGCGTCGCGAAGACGAGAATGACCGCTCTTCGCCAGAACCATCGCGTCAACAATCATCAGATATGCGGTCCACGCAAGGGGAGTGAAATAGACGCTGACCGGCCAGACGTGACGAAACATCAGCCACTCCGACGTGGCCAGAAGCGCGATGCCGATCCAGCCGTACAGCGGCAGGTGACGTGGACGCGTGCGCAGAAACGCGATCACGAGCACCAGCGCGGTACCGGCCGTTATGGCGACTCCAACTCGGGTCACACTCTCAAGTTATCTGCTCGGCTGGGCGTCCGACAACCTGACGATTTCAATCTCCTGCTCCGAGGCGCACGACGCGGCTGGGTCCTGAACCCACTTAAAAGCTCGAATCGCCATCGTAGAGTGACGGTTCCCATACGGCTGGACTTCGCAGCGCGGATCCCAGCGCGGCATTGTTGGTCTTGTAGAAATACATCCAGCTGTCGAGCCTGCGATGATGGGGGGCGGCCAGTTCCGCACTAGCTTGCAACGCTGGCGGCAGGCCGATGAGCTCCAGCATGTGAATCGATTCCTGGCGGCAGCGCTCAAATGCGGACCATAGCGCGGCCAAAAAGAAATTCGAACACCTTTCGTCATCCAGGCACTGAAAATCCACAAGCGACACGCGATTCAGCCCCACCTGCCGACGCTCTTGGCGCAGAAACACCGCATATCCGATCATGTGGCCAGCGAGATGGAACACATAGACCCATGCTTCTTTGCTGCGAAGAGCAAACCGGAAGTGCCAATCGAGCGTTTCGCGATCGCGGACTCCCAATAACAAACGGGCCTTCTTTTTTCGCAACTCAGACCAGAAAGCGTCGAAGCATTCGTCGAAATCCTCGATGGGAACAACCGCCGGGTCGCATGCCCGCTGGCGAAAACCGCTGCCTCGCACTCGATCGCGCAATGAAAGCCCGAGCGAGACCGGATAGCTGAACGGCTTGGCAAAATTCCAGCCCTTCTTGGTGAAGAAACTATCGGTAAAACCACGGGCGTGGGTGATCCAAAACAAACTGCGATCCCAAGCCCCCACGGGTACGCGAACGTTCTTGAAAAAAGAGGAGGCGACTAGCGACTGAGAATTGACGCTGGTGCCCAGAAAAAGATCGACCCTCGCCTGCTGATAAAACGGATGCAGCAGCAGCAGCGCATAACCGCGGTAAGCGCTGTCCACAACCCAGGATCGCGTCGCAGCAGCCAGCAGCCGTTTACCCTCGAGTTCGTAGTTCAGAGGTATGTTGCCAAGATAGCCGCGGAGTGCTCCCTCGGCGTCTTCTAAAACCCACCCGATGGAAAACTTGTCGTGTATCGCCCGATATGCGGGATTATCCTTCCAAAGGTGCTGCCAGACCGTTTCATCCTCAAAGCCAAGCCCAAATCTGCGTGCCAGAGCA
The DNA here is from genome assembly GCA_030037515.1 of Candidatus Sulfotelmatobacter sp. Classification (GTDB taxonomy): domain Bacteria; phylum Acidobacteriota; class Terriglobia; order Terriglobales; family Acidobacteriaceae; genus Sulfotelmatobacter. Next base: position 4,209 of record JASHRE010000582.1, on the reverse strand, counting down.
GCGATCTGCGCATAATCATCGAAGCGAGCTTCACGCAATCGTGGTGAGATCGCCGGCGGGGGTTGTGGAGGTGTTTGAACCTGAGAATCGGAATTCATAAACGCGCTCGCACCTCGTGGATCCTAGCCTCCCGAGCTTGTATCTTAAACGGAAAAGCACGGAACGGAGCGAGCTTCGCTCGGAACCCGGGCACGGTTCTACTTTAAGAGGGCCGTCAGAGGGCCGCCCCGTCCTGCACCTTTAGAAGTTCGTCTTCCGCCGAGCGAGAGTGCCACCCCCTTGCCGGTCATGTTAGCCTATCGATCTAGTGGGCGGAATTTCCTCCGCCTTCCCTCTGCTTTTCACGTCATTTATGGGATCGGACTACAAGTCGGGCGCACGGTCGGTATCTCCTTACGAAACAGGCACTTCCCACCGTTCCGAGGAGGCTGAAATCGTGCAACTTTCAACTCCTGACGGGGTTGAATTGGATGTGGGCACGGCTGCGCTCGATTCCGGCATGCTGATGGCTGCCACCGCTACACCGCCTGTCTCCGGGGTCGTGGCTGGCGCAGAGGCCGATTCCGACGCACAGATGATGCTGCGTGTGAAAGCCGGGGACCAGTCCGCTTTCGATTACCTGGTCGCGAAGTACCGCCGTCCCATGGTGAGTTTTATGTACCGCATGGCGCGCAACATCGCCGCGGCCGAGGATCTGGCGCAGGAAGTTTTTTTGCGCGTGTACCGCTCGCGCAGCAACTACGAGGCGAGTGCGAAGTTCACCACCTGGCTGTATCGAATCGCGACGAATCTCGCAGTCAATCACGCGCGCGATACGCGCCACGAGCGGCCGGAGGTCACCGTCAGTCTCGATGAGCCCGATGAAGAATCCGGTGCTAGCTTCGAATTGCCGGACGGCAATTTGACCGCCGAGCAAGCCATGGTCCGGCGCGAACGGCTGCTCGCTATTCGGCGCAAAGTGGAAGCTTTGCCGGAACAGCAGAGGCTGGCGGTGATCATGCATAAGTATCAGCTGATGGATTACAGGCAGATTGCTCAAGTGCTTAAGAAGAGCGAATCGGCCACAAAGTCGCTGCTTTTCCGGGCCTATGAAACATTGCGGGAACAGTTAAAAGAATTCATTTAGCAAGTTTTTGTGAAGCAACAGGGCGGGAATCGAGGAAGCGGTCATGAAGTGCGACGAAGTTCGCGAACGGATGCCCGATGTGGCGGCTGGATTGGCTGAGCCCGGGGCAGACGAAACGAAACACCTAGAAGCTTGCGCCGCGTGTGCCGAACATTTGAAGGCCATGCGCGCAACCATGGCATTGCTGGACGAGTGGCAGACGCCGGAGCCTTCGCCGTACTTCGACGTGCGGCTCCAGGCGCGGCTGCGCGAAGAAATGGCCAGACCCCAAACCGGCTGGCGTTATTGGCTCCGCCGTCCCGCGCTCGCGGCTGCTCTCACGGTACTGATGGGAGTCGGCGTCGGCCTGTTCGTCACGCACGACAGCAGCGTTCTTGACCCTGGCCAGGAGGCTGCCCTCACCGAGAACCCCGAGCCCGGCACGGCGGTTAGCGATTTGCAGTCGCTCGACAAAAATCACGATCTGTATTCCGATTTTGAGTTGCTCGACGACCTCGAAGTGCAGCAGAACGTGACGGCCAATCCGTAGGCCGGCTGCGTCGAGAGCATTTCGGCCAGCGCAAAGTGCATGGAGAAGCGGGGAAGGTGAGGCGGGGAAAAGAAATCTTGAGCTGGCTCGCGGCCGGTGTCTTGGCGGCCGCGGCCCCACTTGTCTGTCTTGGCCAGAAGGGAAATTTCCGCCCGCCTCAACAGAATCATCCCGCGCCTGCGTATCATGCCCAACCCAATCATCCACCAGTCGTGCGCCAGCAACCGCGCGGTCATGCCGGAGACTGGCTGCGTCGCTATAAAGACCTTCCTCCTGCCGAGCAGGAACGCGCTCTGCAAAACGATCCTGGATTCCGCCGCTTGTCGCCCGATCAGCAGCAGCGCCTTCGCCAACGTTTGCAGCATTTTTCCAGTCTTCCCCCGCAGCGGCAACTGCAAATGCTCAACCGGATGGAGACCTGGGAGCACCTGACTCCCGAACAAAAACAGCAGGCGCGCCAGACCTTTGCCCAGATGCGCCAGCTTGCGCCCGATCGCCAGCGGATGGTGCACACCGCGGTGCGCGATCTGGCCGCCATGCCTCCTGAGCAACGCGAGCGAGTCATCGATTCGGACCGCTTCAAAGGCATGTTCTCCGATCAGGAACGCGAGATCATCCGCGGTGCCGCCCGTCTGCCTCTTGCGTCACCAGAAAACGCCGAGCCCGGCCCGTAAGACCCCATCCTGCTTGTACGCAGCCGCCCTCGGCTGTCCGGCTTCCCAGTCCGTCGCCGACTTTAGCCCCTAGGGTGCACTCTCGCGTCCTACCTCCGCAACATATTCCTCGCTATGAAGAACACATTGGCGGGCCGCTCGCCCAACCGCCTCATGAAATATGCGTACCATTCAGTGCCAAAAGGAATGTACACGCGCATTCTCCACCCCTCGCGCACCAGTTTCTGCTGCAGATCGCGGCGAATTCCATAGAGCATCTGAAACTCAAACGAATCGCGATCGATTTTCTCCCGCACGGCGAACGCCTGCGCCTGGCGAATAATCCTTTCATCGTGCGTGGCCAGCCCGTGATAAACATCGCTTTTCATCAGCACTTTCATCAGCTTCACATAATTCGCATCCACGTCGGCCTTAGCTTCAAATGCAATGCTGGCCGGCTCTTTATACGCGCCCTTGCACAGGCGAATGCGAATTCGCTCGTGCAGAAGATCTTCCACGTCCTTCTCTGATCGCTTCAAGTACGCCTGAATCACCGTACCCACGCAGTTCCCTTTCCCCGGCGAGTGATGCAACTCGTGAACGAAATCGAGCGTGCGTTGCGTGTACGGAGATCCTTCCATATCCACCCGAACAAATCCGGGCGGCGTCATGGCAGCCGCTTTCGCGACCAGCCTGGAAACTTGATCCCGCGCCAGCCTTTCGTCGACATCCAGCCCCATGTGCGTGAGTTTCAGGCTGATATTGGCATTTAGATGATTGGCCGCGATCGCGTCGAGGATCTGGTTATAAAGCTGCGCACTCTGCCGCGCTTCCTCGGGATTGGTGACGTTTTCGCCAAGATTGTCAATGCTGACGCTCATACCCGCCTGATTGACGGACTGGGTTGCTCGCACCGCATCGGAGATTTCGGTACCGGCCACGAAACGCCCCGATACACGGCGCCCGATCGCAGATCGCTCAGCAAAATTGCGCAACCCTCGATTTTCAGAGAGAGAAACGAAGAGCGCCCTCAGCATGGAGTACCCGCCCCCGGGAAAAGGGCTCGGTCTGAAAGGATAGGAAAACGCGCGGTCGGCCCTCCTGTGACGATCACAGAAGTTTGTATCACACCGAACGGTTGCAAGGCGTGATTCAGAGCACATCGTGGCGCGGGCAGCCTGCTTGTCATCGTGAGCAAACGACTTTGCACAAACCACGCTGCACAGCGAAGGATCTGGGCGAGCCGCGCGATGGGGTGCGTTCTTTGCACCACAGAAATCGCGCTTGGCTCGCTTTCTTATCACACACCGTCGGCGATGCCCAACCTGGAACGCCTATCATTTCGCGTGTTCTTCCAGGAATTTCTCGGCCTCTATCGCCGCCATGCAGCCCGTTCCGGCAGCTATAACCGCCTGCCGATAGCGGCGGTCTTGCACGTCCCCACAGGCAAACACCCCGTGCACGCGCGTGAAAACGTAGTCATGCGTTTTCAGATACCCATCGGCATCCATATCCAGCTGCCCCTCGAACATTTTCGAGTTCGGGACATGACCGATGCCCAGGAAGAGTGCGCTGGTGGGAAAATCCCAAACCTTACCGCTCTTCACGTTCCTCAGCTTGAGCGCGGTGACTTCCTGGGTATGCGCATCGTAAACATCTTCTACAACGGTGTCGGTGAGGAACTGAATTTTCTCGTTCTTCTGCGCGCGTTCCAGCATGATCTTCGATGCACGAAACGCATCGCGGCGATGAATAATGGTAACCTTTGTGGCAAAGCGCGTGAGAAACAGCGCCTCCTCCATCGCTGAATCGCCGCCGCCCACCACCGCAATTTCCTTTCCTGTGAAAAAGAATCCATCGCAGGTCGCGCACGAGGAAACACCATGCCCGATGAGTTGCTG
>JASHRE010000062.1 GCA_030037515.1 Candidatus Sulfotelmatobacter sp. | reverse complement strand
ACAAGAGGGGCTGGTGCAGCCCAGCTACGATGCCAGCGGGTTTCCAAGCCTCGAACCGGCCAACTCCCGCGAAACCTTATTAGAAATCCTGTCCTGTCTACGAGAGGTTGCAACACAGCAGGACGCGCGTGCCACAGAACGTGGCCTTTCACTGCTCCGCCATAAAATTGAACAAAACCGCTTCTACCTCACCGTCGTTGGGCAGTTCAAGCGCGGCAAGACATCATTCTTGAATGCGCTCTTGGGAGCCGAGGTCCTGCCAGTCGCGATTCTGCCGCTCACCTCGATTGTGACAATGCTGCACCATGGCTCCCGACCCGGCGCAGAAGTCATATTTGGTTCTGACGTTCGTAGAACCATTGAAATCGCTGATCGGCCCAGCTATGTCACGGAAAAGGCAATCCAAAAAACGTTAAGGATGTTGGCCATGTAGAGGTCGCCTACCCAAGCGACTATCTGCGCCGCGGGGTCGTACTCGTCGATACTCCTGGCATCGGAAGCGTCTATTCACACAACACGCAGATTACATATGACTTTCTACCTCAGGTTGACGCGGCTATCTTCGTTACGTCACCGGAGTCGCCTCTGACTTCGACCGAGATCGAATTCCTCACCAATCTCGTGCAGCACGTACAACGAGTATTCGTGGTGCTGAACAAGACGGACCAGATCAATCACGCGCAGCGCCGAGAAGTGCTGGAGTTCATGCGTCATTCGTTACCCGAATCGGTCAGCCTCAGCGTCCTCTTCCCTTTCCCTTCGTTGATTAATGCCATGAGGAATCGGACGCAGAAGACGATTGCCGCTATGCATAGCAAACCGATCATTGCCTGAGTCATGGCGGACCTCCATTTTCTTGCGCACGGCCAGTGCTCAAACTGGTGGTTCGACACGTACCAGTCGGGGCGGTTGTGGTAATGCTCTTTGCTTCTGAGGACCTGCATCGCCCAGAAAGACATCCGAACTGGCAATATCGCGGAGGTGTCACCAGGTACTGACAGCTCCTGAGACAAGCCCGCTTGTCAGGAGTCATCAGCTATCCCAGCGTTTATTGCGGAAGGACAGCAGTCAAGGGTGGAACCCCTTCGCCCATAACAGACCGCACACTTGCTTGGATGCTGAGCGTGAGGACAGGGACGCAGAGAAATCCTTTGGACAAGGAATTAGGATTGCTGGCAAGCACGGCTGTAACCACCATTTTACGGATTGGGGCAACTCAGCAGTGTTTATTACATTGCTTGGATTCAACACCGAAGCCTCCGCGCTCACCTCGACTGTCTCATTCGCCGTTGCGCGGTGAAGTGTAAAATTAATGGTCTGTTTTTGGCCCAAACCTGCGAGGACGTTATCAATTTTCTGAAGTTCGAATCCCTGCGCCACTGCTTCGACTGTGTACTTCCCAGGGAGCAACTAGCGTCTGTTCGGACAATTCTCTTCACGCCTGTATCGCGATTGACGACTGTTACGGTTGCACCAGGAACGGCGGCATTGGTCGTATCCGTGACCTCACCGAGAATCGCCGCCGTTGTCTTCCCTTGAGCTGGGGCGCGCCGCGGCCCAACAAGGAGCGCCATTGCAAAAAAAATTGGTAGTAAGCCAGTCGAAAACCGAAAGTGTCTTGGCATGTCGTGTTTCCTTTCAGTGTCAGATCACGCTTGTGCAGTACGTGCGTGGATCTAGCGCGGCTCGATGGGAACCGCTACGCTACGACGCCTCGACGTGGCGAGGATCGCTGGCTCCAGAGCTAATTGCGCTGATTTCTTTCAGCGCATCGTGTGCAGCAATCCGAACCGCGGGATTCTCACTCGAAAGAGCTTTTTCTATGGCGGCGACAGCGGAGTCGCCGCCGATCTTACCCAGCGCGTGCAGTGCCGCCACACGCACCATGACGTCGAAGTCATGCACCATCTCGATGAGATGGGGGGCAGCAGGCTTGCTACCACGATCGCCCAGGACCTTGCAGATCTCCACTCGGTGCACGGGGCGAGCACTACTCAGGGCGCAGAACAACTTCTCCTCATAAGCAGGAGAATCAGCCTCCACCTTTTTGCCACAGTTGCGGCAAACTGTCTCGTCGGATGACATTTCGTGCCAGCATTCTATGCATACAGCCAACATAGGGCACCTCATGTGAGAGCTCGGTGGGAATACGCTTGCAGATCGCTACTCGCGCTGAAGGGTGCTCGGGCCTTTATCGGCAACGGCCAAACTCCTTCCGTCAGCCTCGTACTCGGAATTTTCTCTGCGCAACGAGTCTTCCTGCGCATGCCGTTCGGGCATCTACGTTGCTCGTACAACTCGTACGAGCGGCGTTCTAGGGGCGAGCTCATCCGATGCGCAATTCCTCAATGTCATCAGCAACCCAACTTCGGAGTGCCCATATGCTAACTGGCAGGCTGAAGCTCCATTCATCGTCCTTAGTTCTTGGTGTCCATGTATCGCCTTACGTGTCGGAGAACCAACACCACCGGATCTCGTGATAAAAGTTCTGGAGGCAAATCTGTCTGGCGGCGAACGATCTCGCCTTCGATTTGTTCTCGGAATTCTTTAAAATGCTCGATTAAGCAATTCTCAATATCGACCTTGAGCAGCCAGTCCGCCCTCTCTAACTAGCCAAGGGATTCGCCCTTGATATCCCCATCGAATCCTATTGCTTTCCTGGAGTGATGTCGTAGAAGCGTTCATGGCAGTAATCTTCTGGGTATTCGACTACACAGGAGATTGCCATGAACGCGTTCTACGAGCACCATAAGAGTAGCATCGAATTCGGATATCGATGTTTCGATCGGATCCTTCTGAA
>JASHRE010000581.1 GCA_030037515.1 Candidatus Sulfotelmatobacter sp. | reverse complement strand
GCCCCCGTGCTCCCGGTCAATGTTTCGGTTGAGAAGGAAGAGAGATCCCCGCTTCTTGCAAAATCGGGGAGAAGCGCGGCACCCGCCGATGTGACTTTGATAGGGACGTATTTTGCCAAACGGATTTCTTACGGAACCGATCGGCTCACCACCGGCGTGAAGACGACGTATCCGCTTTGGAAAGTTGCCGGCGCCTGGCCGGAAGATGATTCCAACGATGTCTTGGTCGGGGAACGTTTGGCGACGCGAATCGGCGCGAAAGCTGGAGATCGAATTTTGATTTCCGGTCGTGACTTGCGCGTGAGTGGCATTGTTTCCACCGGTGTCGCCGAGGACGATCAGATCATTGCGCCGCTTTCCCTGGCGCAGCAGATTTTGGGCAAACCGGAGGTTTTCCGCCGCGTCTATGTCAGCGCGCTGACCAAGCCGGAGGACGCGTTCGGGCGCCGGGATCCCAAAAGCATGTCCGGCGCGATCTACGATCGCTGGTATTGCACGCCCTATCCTGCCGCGATTGCGCTGCAGCTGACCGAAGTGATTCCGCATTCGCGCGCACAACAGATTCGTCAGGTAGCGCAGAATGAAGGCGCGGTGCTCACCCGCATCGAAGGACTGATTTTTCTCATCACGGTTGCGGCGCTGTTCGCCTCCGCGCTCGCGGTTTCCGCGGCAATGGCCACGGCCATTTTCGAGCGCCGCGCCGAAGTCGGGCTCATGAAAGCACTGGGCGCGGGCAAAATCGCCGTGGCGGCCATCTTCTTTGCCGAGGCCGCACTGCTGGCGCTGATCGGCGGAGCCGTCGGATTTGGCGCCGGGGCGCTCCTGGCGCATCAGATCGGGCGATCCATCTTCAATTCGCAGATTTCGATCGAGCCGGTGCTGCTGCCGGTGATCCTGGCGGTCGCCGTCATCGTGACCTTCGCAGGAAGCGCGATGGCCATCCGGCGGGCAGTCGCTCTCGATCCGGTACTTGCCTTGCGAGGTGAATTGTGAGCGCCCCGGCTTGCAATCCGGCGAGGGATTTGGCAGCGGCGCGCTGCAGAGCTCCGCACACTTCCATGTTATTGCGCATGCTGGTGCGGGCGGCGATTCTGCGCCGCCGCCGCGCCGCCTCGGCGCTGTTGGCCCTGGTCGTCGCGGCGGCGGTCGCGACCGCCGTGTTGAATCTCTATGTCGATGTGCAGGCGAAGCTGCGAACCGAATTTCGCAATTATGGCGCGAACCTGGTTCTGGTCGGAAGAGGCGGCGCTTCCCTGCCCGCCGACGCGCTCGCTCGCGTGGATCCGATCGTCGCTGGACACGGAATCGCCGTGCCGTTCGGGATGATCGTGGCGCGTACGGGCCAGGGCCAGCCGATTGTCGTGGGCGGAACCGACTTCGGACGGGCGCGGCAGTTGGATCGCTGGTGGAAGGTGAGCGCGTGGCCGGCTTCGGAAAATCCTCACCTCCCGCAAAATCACGGAGAAGTCGATCACCTCAGCGTTGAGTCGTACCCCGCCCTTGTGGGCGTGCGGGCGCTTGCCGTCGTATCGCCACAGATTCAGCCGTTCGATCTCAGTTTTCAAGGTCGTACGATTCGCGTCACGCCTGCGGGTACGGTCGAGACCGGCGCGGCCGAAGACAGCCGTATTTATCTTTCCCTTGCGGATTTCGTTTCCTGGACCGGCGTGCAACCGGAGACGATTGAAGTCGCGGCCAGCGGATCGCCGGAACAAGTCACGGCGATGATGAACCGGCTGGCGCAAGAGATTCCTGCAGCCGAAGTCCGTCCAGTGCGCCAGATCATGGAAGGCGAGGCGCGAGTGCTCGGCAAGACCCGGGCCACGCTGCTGGCCTCAGCAGGGCTGATCATTCTGACGGCTGCGCTGTGCGTTTTGTCGACTCTGATGGGGTGGGTCTTCGATCGCCGGCGCGATTTTGCCATTATGATGGCGCTGGGCGCATCGGGACGCCTGCTGAATGGATTCGTAGCCGCTGAAGCCGCCGCCCTCGGGGCAATCGGCGCCGTCATCGGATTCGTGTTGGGCATCGGCATCGCAGCCTGGATCGGGCGCGTGAACTTTCATGCCCCTGTCGTCCCGCGATTCTCCGTGTTGCCGATCGTTCTGGCTGGTAGCATAGCGGTGACGCTGGTTTCGGCGATTCTCCCGATCTCGCTGCTGCGGCGCGTGCAGCCGGCGGTGATCCTGAGGGGAGAGTGAAATGATTCAGATCAACGATGTCACCAAGCTGTACCCCGCGAAGGAAGTGGTTAATCCCGGCAACGGGTCGGGCAAGGATAACGGGGCGATTCACGCCCTAGATCACATCTCTCTCCATGTCACCAAGGGAGAATGGCTCTCGGTCATGGGCCCCTCGGGATCCGGGAAGTCATCGCTCGTCAACCTGATCGGATGCCTGGATCGTCCGACTTCGGGCCAGATCTGGCTGGATGGCCAAAATGTCGCCGAAATTTCTTCTTCCGAACTGAATCGCGTGCGCGCCGAGAAAATCGGATTCATCTTCCAGCAATTTCACCTGATTCCCTTCCTCACCGCGGTCGAAAACGTCATGCTGGCGCAGTATTTTCACAGCATGACCGACGAAGAGGAAGCGATCGAAGCCCTGCAACGAGTCGGGCTGGCAGATCGGGCGCGGCACCTTCCCTCCCAGCTTTCTGGAGGCGAGCAGCAGCGGGTGTGCATTGCAAGGGCGCTGATCAACGATCCGCGCATCATTCTGGCCGACGAGCCGACCGGCAACCTGGATGCACAGAATGAAGAAATTGTGCTGCGCCTGCTGCGCGAGTTCCACCAGCAAGGACGGACGATCGTCATGGTCACGCACGATCCCGTTGTGGCGCGGCTCGCCGACCGTCGCATCGAGCTCCATCATGGCCGCATCGCATCGCAGGAAGTGTTTGCGATGGCGGACGAAGAGCAGCTCGATGAGGTGTTGGAGGAAATGTGGGTGCTCGAAGAACACGGCCAGACGGCCGAGGTGGAGCGCATGGAAGTCCACGGCGCGCTGCCGGTGAGTATGGCGGTCGAGAAGATGATCGGATTGGGACTGGTCGTCGCTGCGCCCCACCCTGCGGAGACGCACGATCACAAGCCGTTTGTGAATCCCTGCCACGACGCGCTGAAGCCGATGTCGGCCTCGGTGGGTGACGGAACGCTGATCGTGCAGATGACGCCACGCGGCCGCCAACGCGCGGGCAGCATCATTCGCCGGCACCGGCTGGCCGAACGCCTGTTCACCGACAGTCTTGCTATGGATAGCGAAACCGAGATCGAGCAGCAGGCCTGCAAGTTCGAACACATTCTCTCGCCGGAAGCCACGGACAAGATCTGCTCGTTCCTCGGCCATCCCAAAACGTGTCCGCACGGCGCGCCCATTCCGCCCGGCCCCTGCTGCCGAGCAGCGGCGGCCAGCAGTTCCCTGCTGAACGAGGTTGTTCGCTCGAAATAGCGGCGGAGAAAATCTTAACCAGATACCGGACACGAACGAACACCGGCGTGCGTGCCGGGACGGTAACGCTGCCGACGGTCGCGACCGTTTATCATCAACCATCACCATGCTCCGTCGCCCAACCATCGGCGTTTTCGACTCCGGCTTTGGAGGCTTGACCGTTCTTAAGGCTTTACTTGAAGTCATCCCGGATGCCG
>JASHRE010000580.1 GCA_030037515.1 Candidatus Sulfotelmatobacter sp. | reverse complement strand
TTCAGCTTCGCCGTTCCCGTCGTCGGATCGATCTGATTGTCGATGGTGAGCAACTTGCCCGCGGCGAGCCTGGTCTGATCGTCGCGGCTGAACGCTTCCACATCGAGCGTTGCCTTCTTCATGTGCCGCGCAACACTGGTCAGTACGTCCTCAGGCAAGGTGAAGATGACTGCGATCGGTTGTAACTGCGTGAGGATCAGCATGGGATTGGTGTCCGCCGCGTGCACAATGTTTCCCGGATCGACTTGGCGCAACCCCACGCGTCCGGTGAACGGCGCGGTAATGTGGCAGTACACGATCTGCAGCTTGGCATTGTCGATCTGCGCCTGATCGGTCCGCACCTGGCCTTCCAGCTGATCGACCGTCGCTTTTTGCGTGTCAACCTGCTGTTGCGCAATGCTGCCGGAGGGAATCAGCGCAACGTAGCGGTCGTAATTCAGCTTGGCGTCCCGCAGCGAGGCCTGGTCTTTGAACAACTGCGCTTCCATCTGCTCGAGCTGCACCTGATACGGCCGCGCATCGATTTCAATCAGCAAATCGCCTTCGCCTACGAACTGGCCCTCGATGAAATTCACCTTCATGATCTGCCCGTCGACGCGGCTCTTGATGTTTGCCGTGTTGAATGCGGTAACTGACCCCAAGCCGCTCAGGTAAACGGGCACGTCCTGCCTCAGCACCGTCGCCACCGCAACCGAGATCGAGCGCGGGCTGGCGGCGTGCGCATCCTGCGGCTTCGAAGCCGAAGAGCAACCGAACCCCATAGCGCAAACTGCCACGGCCGCGGCCAGCACAACCATTCGTCGCACGACATGTTTTGCCCGACCCGACAACCTATTTCGTTGAATATTCACGGGATTAGTCCAGACCCACCCTTTCGCGCGGGGATACTGCCCAAAAGCCCAATGCTTTAGACGTATGATCGTTAAGACCGATTCAGCCACACTACCCAAAAAGAATAAATCCGCGGGCTTGACGCTCAGGTAGGAGGCGGAACGGTCCTATCGTAGAACCCTTGCGCGCCCGTCATCAACCGCGCAACCGTGACTGGCCGACACTTTACAAATCTTTACGGCGACTCATGCGGCCTTAAACTTTGCAGCGGGTCTTTCGCCTAGCAATTGCCCCGCCATCTGATTCGCAAACCCACCATCATCATGAGGCACGCGTTTTTTGCGAGCCGAAGGAGCTATGAATTCGGGCGTGTTACAGCTGAAGCGCGTCCCCTCAGGACCGCGTCCAAGCCGTTGGTTTGAGAATAACGGCTTCAGCCCCTGTGGGGATCCGATTCCACCCTCGCGGCCAGCGCCACGGAGCGGCGAAACCTGATACACCGGCGCGGAAGCGCCGGGAAGGCTAAACCAACCGAGAGCCCGCTTCAGCCGACGGCACCGCGGTCCTGCAACCCTGCCGGCACCCCATGCTGGGCCTCATACGCGGCAATCTCATTTTCGTGCTGCAGCGTCAGGCCGATATCGTCGAGCCCATTCAGCAGGCAATGGCGGACGAACTCATCGACCGAAAACTTGGCCGAGAATCCCTGATCGTCTCGCGCTTCGCATTTCTCCAGGTCAACTGTGATCTGATAATTATCCACGCCTTGCGCGCGACGCATGACTTCGGAGACTTGTTGGTCGGTCAGACGCACCGTCAGAAATCCGTTTTTCGTGCTGTTATTAGCGAAGATGTCGGCGAACGACGAGGAAATCACGGCGCGGAATCCAAAATCGCTGAGCGCCCACACCGCATGCTCGCGCGAAGACCCGCAGCCGAAATTCTTGCCCGCAACCAGAACGCTCGCCCCTTCATAGCGCGTCTCGTTCAGCACAAAATCCGGATTCGGCTTTCCCTCGGCAACGAACCGCCAGTCATAAAACAGGAATTTGCCGAAACCGGTCTTCTCGATCCGCTTGAGAAACTGCTTGGGAATGATCTGGTCGGTATCCACGTTGACGCGATCCAGCGGCGCCACACGCCCGCGATGTACGGTAAAAGCTTTCATGTCTTGTCATCCTGAGCGAACGGAGCAAGTCCGAGGACCTGGACGAGCCGCGTAATGGTCGCAGTTTGCCACCGAACCATCCCGCGTTTGGCTCGCATTCTCATCCCCGCTCCGGGTGCCCGCTTCGGACCGTTTTGCCAGAAGCGGGAGTTCTGGTTCCACTGAAACCTCAAATGCCTGACATCCGCAAACTGGCTGGGGTGTCCGCGTCTCGCCGCCTTTGCCAGACGTGGGAACTAGTGAAACTTCCAATTCCTGATATCCGTGAAATGCCCCGCAATGGCCGCGGCCGCGGCCATCATCGGACTGACCAAGTGCGTCCGCCCGCCGCGTCCCTGGCGACCTTCAAAATTGCGATTGCTGGTCGAAGCGCAACGCTCGCCGGGCTGCAAGATATCGGGATTCATTCCCAGGCACATCGAACATCCTGACTCGCGCCATTCGAAACCGGCGTCGAGGAAAACTCGATCCAAGCCTTCCTGCTCCGCTGCGCGCTTCACTGTCTGCGATCCCGGCACGACCATCGCGCGCACTTGCGTGTTCACGCGATGACCCTTCGCAACGCGCGCCGCCGCACGCAAATCTTCAATCCGTGAATTCGTGCACGATCCAATGAACACGCGATCGATCTTGATGTCCTCAATGCGCCGCCCCGGCTCAAGCGCCATGTACTGCAATGCTAGCTCCGCCGCGCGCCGTTCCCCTTCCTGCAGCCCATTCACTTCCGGCACGCGCCCGGTTACCGGCGCGACCATCCCCGGATTCGTTCCCCAGGTCACGAACGGGCACAACTGAGCGGCATCGATCTCAACGACTTTATCGAAAGCCGCGCCCTGATCGGTCGGCAGGCTGCGCCAGCGCTCGACGGCTTTCTCCCAATCGCCGCCCGTTGGGGCGAAACGGCGTCCTTTGACATAAGCGATGGTCGTCTCGTCGGGCGCAACCATACCCGCCCGCGCTCCCGCTTCGATGCTCATGTTGCAAAGCGTCATGCGGCCTTCCATGGACAGCGCACGCACGGCGGGACCGGCATATTCAATGACATGCCCGGTCGCGCCGTCAGTGCCAATGTGGCCGATGATTCCGAGCGCGAGGTCCTTCGCCATCACACCCAGGCCGAGTTGCCCGTGGACGTCGATCTTCATGGTCTTCGGCTTCTGCTGCGCCAGGCACTGCGTGGCCAGCACGTGCTCGACTTCCGACGTCCCAATGCCGAAAGCCAGCGCGCCGAACGCGCCGTGCGTGCTCGTGTGGCTGTCGCCGCAGACGATCGTCATCCCGGGCTGCGTCAGTCCAAGCTCAGGACCAATCACGTGCACGATTCCCTGCTCCGGAGCATCCATGTCGAACAGGCGGATGCCGAACTCTTTGCAGTTCGCCTGCAGCGCGGCAATCTGCCGCGCGGCAATCAGGTCGGTAATCGGCGATCCCCGCGGCTCGGTCGGAACGTTGTGATCGACGGTCGCGACGGTGCGCGCAGGCTGGCGCACTCCGCGCCCTGCGGATCGCAGGCCGTCGAAGGCCTGCGGCGAGGTAACCTCATGCACCAGGTGCAGATCGATATAAAGGATCGGCGAGCGCCCCGCAGGCGTCGCGACCAGATGAGCAACCCAGATTTTTTCAAACAGCGTCCGCCCTGCGCCCATGGCTCGAATAGAAAAAGCTCGACTGAAACGGATCGATTAAAAATAAGTGAATTCAGTTTTTCACAGCAGGCAGGAAATGAGCAAGACCGGGCACCCCAACTGCCAATTGCTTGAACGGCTGACCGCTAATTGCCGGCTCTTAGGGCCACACCACTTCCGCGATCGGATCTTTCGCCGCCGCTACCACCCGCGCGTTCCGCGCCCCGGGATACGCTCCCCACAGTTCGCTGTGGAACTGAATGCGCTCCATCGCGCGGTCGATCACCGCTTCGAGCTCGTGCGAATATTTCACTTCGCGTCCCTTGGCGAGACGCCGTTTCGCTTCCGCCGGGCTGACCCACGTCGGCTTGCGATTCGCCTCATCCGGTTTGCGCATCTGGTGCACTTCCATCAGAAAGGCTTTGACCACGAATTCCTGCACGCCGCCCGGCTGCCAGAACACGCCTTTGGAATGTATGTACAAATGGAAATGCCGCGGCTCGATCGTGCCGATCGCGCCCGCCTCTTCCGCTGCCTCGCGCTCCGCCGCCTGGCTGTGCGAAAGCCGCGGATCGGTTGACCCCTTAGGAAACGTCCACTTACTTCCGCCGTTGGTGTTGACCAGCAGAAACTCGATCCCGCTGCCCCGCCGGCGGTAACACACAGCGGCTACCTGCAGCGGCAGCGACTTCGAACCCCGGGTTGATGCCATCCGTGAGCGCCTCCTCATAACTGCAGACTACATGCAAGATATTTCAGTGGTATGAATGTGCAACAGAAATTGTGCTATTGGGAAGGTTACGAAAGAGTTACCTCGGTGCCGATTCGGTACAGGGAAGACCCGACCCCCCGTGGCCCGAAACGCTGTCTCGCCCGGGGGCCCTACTGCCAATCCAGCCGCATCGCCGTGTTGTGCTTATCGAAGGAGATTTGCAGAGTCTTGTCTTCGCCGCTGACAAAATCGCCGTACACCGTTCGCGAGAGATCCACCGTGTGATCGTCGGTCTCGGCGCGGAATCGCAGTTCGTGCTTGCCCTCGGGAACTTTGATCGTTTCCGACTCCACGCCCCGCACGTCGTTGAATACCACCAGCCGCTTCTGTGTTCCGCCGTGCAGCGGACGCGTCAGCAGCAGCTTGCCATCGAGCCAAACCGACAGCGTCGCCTCTTTGAATTGATGCCGTATCTCCAGTTCCACGCTTGAAAGCGGCGCCCGTGGCGTGGTTGCATACGGGCTGTCTTTTTTCGCCGGAACCTTTGCCGACGCGGTATGAACCGATGCGTGAACCGCCGTCGCCTTCGCGATCGTCGCCGCGGCAGGCGAGGCTGTCTCAGCCGCCGTCTTGGCTGCGCCGTCAGTTCCCGTCGGAGTGGACGCGGTCTGCGCAGCATCGGCATGTTCCGCCGCCGCTTGCGCCATTGGGGCCGTGCCCGCATGCGAAAGCACCAGCAACTTCGATTGCACGCCGATGCCGAGCAGCACGATCACGGCGACCAATGCGATCGCGATATCTTTCGAGTGGCGGGTGAGCAATTCCGATCGGATCATCTTGCGCGCATAGGCAAGCCCGAGTGCCGGGTGCCCGCTCAACGCCGGAATCGCCGTCCCGGTGCGCGTCTGCACTCCAAGATTCGTCAGTGACGTCGTCGTTACCGGCAGCTTCTGCGCTCGCAACCGGGCCAGATCATCGGCGAATTCCACTCCGCGTTGATAACGCTCCCCCGGATCCTTCACCATCGCCCGCGCGATCACTGCATCCAGATCCCGCGGCAGATCGAGATCGAGTGCGCTGGCGGGAACGGGTTCCCGGTTCGCTACTTTGAAACACACGGTGGTCGCGCTGTCCCCTTGAAATGGAGAATGCCCCGTCACCATCGCATAGAGAATGACGCCCACCGAAAACAAATCCGAGCGGCTGTCGGCGCCTGCGCCGGTCAATTGTTCCGGAGACATATACGCCGGCGTCCCCAGCAACCGGCCCGGCAGCGTGAAATGAGACAGGTTCAGCTTCGCGATTCCGAAGTCGGCAATCTTCGCATGCCCTTCTCCGGTGACCATGATGTTGCCCGGCTTGATATCGCGGTGGGTGACTCCCTGCTCATGCGCATAGTCGAGCGCCCGCGCAACCTCCTCCGCAATTTGCAGCGCCCGCGGCAGCGGCAACTTATGTTCGCGCGCCAGAATCCGGTTCAGCGCCTCGCCCGCCACATACTCGAGCACAATGTACGGATCGCCGCTCTCCTCGTCCTGGCCCACATCGAACACCGAAACAATTCCCGGATGATGCAGCCGTCCCGCAGCCTGCGCCTCATTCAGAAATCGCATGCGATATTCTTTTTCCGCGTCCGGCTCCTGCCCGATCAGCGAAACCGTTTTCACCGCAACCAGACGGTCTATCTGCGGATCACGCGCCTTGTACACCACTCCCATGGCGCCGCGCCCTAGTTCGCCGACCACCTCGTAGCGCCCAAAGCGTTTTGTCGCGGACTGTTCCATGGCAGGAGGTTCCGGCGCAGTCTTGATGGCACGGAGTTCGAACGCACCCGGTCGCACAGGCCAACGAATCGAAGAACAATCCGCGGCCCGCAGACACAACGCCGTCACTCGGGGGAGTCTGTTTCATCTTATCGCCGCAGAAGCCCAATTCCCGCGTCCAGAGCGCGGTTCGCCATTACCGCAGTAACACCGGAATGTGACCAGGCGTCGCAGAACCGCTAGTAGAGCGAGGCAACAGGTTCGATTCGAGCGATGTCATGCAAGGGAAGCGCCGAGCTACCTTTCTGATCTTGGCCGTTTGAAGAATACGACAACTTTCCGCCGATCGATGTTCGGCTTTGAGCGTGGATGGGCGCAGCGGCGCGAGGGACCCCAAAGTCCCAGATCCGACGTGTGAAGTTGGGTTTTTCTGGGAACCGAGAACTGGGCTTTTTAGCTACCCGGCACGAACCCGCCGCTGGCCGCGACGCTCAGGCGCAGGTACTTGTAAGGATTCACCGGCGTGTCGTTGATGCGAACTTCATAGTGCAGGTGGGGTCCGGTCGAACGTCCGCTGGCGCCCACGTATCCAATCACGTCGCCGCGATGCACCTCCTGTCCCACCGTCACCGCAAATCCGGAAAGGTGCCCGTAGCGCGTGCTGATCCCGTTGCCGTGATTGATCATGATGAGCTTGCCGTATCCGCCCAACAAATCCGTGAAGGTCACGACTCCATCTGCGGGGGCGACGATCGGCGTGCCATACGCGCTGCTGATGTCCACGCCGCTATGGAACGCTCCTTCGCCATTGAACGGGTCGATGCGCTCGCCGAAGCTGCCAGTCACCTGGCCCTCCACCGGCCACAAATTTGGAGCCGAATTCGCCCGGAACCAATCCGCCGTGGTGGCGTTGCGCGTCAGCCCCAGCGTCAAGCCGACCATGGTCGCTCCGCTCAGGGCCGAGGTGCGCAGCACATGTAGCTGATCGAGCGACGAAGTCACTTCCGAATCATCCACGTGATCGGAAGCAGCCGCGACCAGCGTTGGCTGCGTCTTCAATCCATAAAGAGCCGAGACCTCGCTGGCTATCGATCCGAGCGACGCCACTTGCACGTCGCGCTCTTTCGCCACTTCCTCGAGGCGCGAATAATTCGTCTTCAGCTGGTCTTTCTCCTGGCGCAGTTCGTTGTAGCGGGAAACCTTCAACAACATGCGGGTATAAGAGCTGGCAATTCCGGTCAGGCTCAGGAATCCGATCGCCGCGCCTACCACAAAAATGTACAGATAATGCAGGGGAATTGAGATCTTGCGCAATTGCCCGTCGTCCCCGCGCGCGACAAATAGGATGTAAAAACGCTTTTGCAAATCGCCCCTCGAATTGTTGATTCTTCAGGTCCGGAATTTCCAGGCGAAGTTCTGAGGTGCAGACGCCTGTTCGGACTGACTGACTTTGCTTGGGGCTGCGTCCCATCTTGGGAATGGAATTCTCTCGCCGCCCTACATACCGGAGCCTGAGGCCACCGCCTCACTGCAATCGTATGCACTCACTGCAGTTAGGCTCACTGAAAATCGTGTGAATGACGCGTTAACGGTAACAAACTCGATTCCCCCTGTCAACGATCACAGGGCCTCGTTTCTATTACCGAAGGGGAGGTAACACAAGTCACCTTAGGACACGTTACCGCTGATACCTGCCCACGGTTCGAATCACGCATGGCTATGGTTCGTATCACGCATGGCATCGCGCCTTCAGGGGCTGATTTCGGCTCTCGCCCGACACTCGCATATATTTATCTCGACCGTGCCTCTTCCTGAAAAAGCGCTGATTGCTAAGATTCGCCGGATGGCCGAATCGGCCAGCCCTGGCGGAGCATCAAAGCCCGTCACGGGAATAGGAGACGATTGTGCCGTGCTGCGCCTCCCGCCTGGGCAAGATTCGCTGGTGACAACCGATTTCTGTCTCGAAGGTATTCATTTCCGCCGTGACTGGCATCCCGCCGAATCCATCGGCCATCGCTGTCTTGCCCGCGGACTGAGTGACATTGCCGCCATGGGAGGCGAGCCCGTCGCCGCATTTTTATCTCTCGCTCTTCCCCGCGATCTTGCGCAATCCTGGGTGGGCCGGTTCATGCGCGGCCTGATCAGCCTTGCAGAAAAACATAAGGTTGCGCTCGCCGGAGGCGACACAGCCGAATCTCCCATCGGAGTTCTCGCCGATATCGTCCTCGTCGGCCGCGTGCCCAAAGGCAAAGCCGTTTTGCGCTCCGGCGCCCGTCCCGGCGATCGCATCTACGTCAGCGGAGAACTCGGCGGCTCCGCCGCCGCCGTTTTGCAATTTCAAGCTCTTTCTCGTGAGGATGCCCCGTCCTTGTTTCCGCGCTTTTTGCGGAAACAGGGCGGGGATTTTGATTTTGTTAACTCTTCCACAAAACCGAATCCCCGCACCTGTCCCCGGCACTTCTACCCCGAACCGCGCCTTGAGCTCGGCCGCATCCTGCAGGAGAAGCGATTGGCGACGGCGATGATCGACACCAGCGACGGACTCTCCACCGACCTCTCCCACATCGGCGAAGAGAGCAAAGTCGGAGCGGAAATCGCAGCAGAACTGATCCCGCGCGCCCGCGTCGGCAAGTCCGGTCGCGAAGTGCCGCTCGAACTCGCTTTGCACGGCGGAGAAGATTACGAACTGCTTTTCACCGCGCGGCCGAAGAAGCGAATCCCTTCCCAAATCGCAGGAGTCCCGCTCACCTGCATCGGCGTCATCACGCGCTCGCCGGGAATTTTTCTCCGCGACCGGGAAGGCGCTTCGCGCCATCTCGCCGTCCGTGGCTGGGAACACTTCACGCGTTAGCACGCAAATGGCGAGGGGGAGCCGTTCGGGAAGAGCGCGTCATCGGGGCCACGTAAGTCATCGCAAGTCAATGCGGGCTTGAGCCCTGGTGGTCAGTTGTTCCCCTCGGCGGCAACCCGTTACCTGCGTAACCCCCGGTAACCTTCCCCAAGGTGATCTTTGCGACTAGAGTTGCTTTATGTTTTCCAGCAAACTTTCCCTCGCCGCATTCGTTTTCGTCCTGGTCGTGGCCGCAGCCGCCAAAGAGAAAGGGCCGAATCCGCCGCCCGCTCCAGCCCATTCGCCCAAACCGGCCGTCACCGACGATCTCATTCACAAGCAGTTTGGCGATAACTGCTCCCTGCTCGCCGGACCGCCGCAGTTTGTCGCCGACCTCGACGGCGACGGCATCGACGATCTGGTCGTCGCCGCGCGCTGCAAAAATCCCATGGCCGACCGCGACGAATACAACTTCGTCATCGCCGATCCGTACGACACATTTCTTGGATTCGGCAACGTGAAGATCACTTCAACTTTCGCGACCGACGAGCCGGAGCGTCGCGGGGTCGTGCTGCTCATCATTCACGGCCAGGGCAAAGACGCTTGGCGCGCCGACAAGCCCAAGGAAA
>JASHRE010000579.1 GCA_030037515.1 Candidatus Sulfotelmatobacter sp. | reverse complement strand
GATGTACTTCATTCCCGCGGATTTAGCAAGCGCGACCCACGCCTTCGCATCGAATTCTTCAGGATCGAAAAATTGCGGGAGCTTGTTGTATTCATCGAGCGTCAGCTTTCGATTGTGAAAGACCCATTCACCGTCGCCGAGCACACTGTAAACGCCCCAGTGAATAAACATGCCGAACTTCGCGTCTTGAAATTCCCCCCTTGCCTTCAGATTGTCGGGCGACGGCTGGTAAGCGGCGTGCGTCTGCGCTATCGAACCTGAAATTGCCAGAAGAAGACAAAAAAATACCGGCGCTGGCCGCTGTCTGTTCACCAGTTTGACCTCCGAATCGATCGCAGTTTTCTCTGGATCGTCGCGCGCATTATATTCCTCGTCGCAACCCCTTCGCAGGCGGCGCTTTTCGCGGACATATTTGCTAGAATCGTGCCGTCATGACGTCCACTGAACTTATCCTTGTCCCCGCGAATACAGTCGCAACCGGTAAGGGCGACGGCCCTGTTGTCGATGTAAGCAGCGCGCCCGATCGCGTCTTTCTCGTCACGCTCGCAATCCGCAAGATCATCGAGCAGGAATCGCTCGACGTCAGCATCTTCGGTTCCTCAGATGGCGCCACGTGGGGAGCAAAGTCCTTGGCCGCGTTCGCGCAGAAATTTTATTGTGGGGAGTCCCCCTGCCTTCTCGATTTGACTGCGCATCCTGACGTGAAATTTGTTCGCGCACATTGGGAGGCTGCTCGCTGGGGGCGCGGCGTGGAAACACCCATGTTCGAATTCGATGTCACCATGAAGCAAGTCCCCCCGGAAATCCTGAAAGAAGCCACGGCGGAAGCGAGAGCCCGCAGCTGATCTCAAAACTCCATCCTCACGAACTTCTGCCTTCGGTTTAGCACAGGGCAGGCTCGAAGTGAGGCACCCGCGCCTATTCCGCTATATTGATTACACGTGGAAACAGAATCTCGACAAATCGTCGTGCGCCCCTCCTTCAATGTGCGCGGAACTGTGCAGTTGCCCGGAGATAAATCAATCTCGCATCGTTACGCGATGCTTGCAGGAATCGCCGAAGGACCGTCACGCCTCGAAAACTATTCCACCGGCGCGGACTGCGCCAGCACTCTCGCCTGCATGCGCGCGCTGGGCGTGAGGTGGCAATGCACTAACGGCGTTATCGAGATTGAGGGCCGCGGACTGGCACTCGCGCCTCCGATTCAACCACTCGATTGCGGCAACTCCGGCTCGACAATGCGAATGCTCAGTGGCATCGTTGCCGGGCAGAAATTCGTCAGTGAAATGATCGGCGACGAATCGCTCTCCCGCCGTCCCATGCAGCGCGTGATCACGCCGCTCTCCCAGATGGGCGCGACCATCGGGTCGCGGGAAGGGAAGCCGCCTCTCCGCATTACTGGCGCGGCGCTCAATGCGATCGATTACAAGATGCCGGTCGCCAGCGCCCAGGTGAAGTCATGCATTCTGTTCGCTAGCCTGTATGCCCATGGCGAGACCCGGGTCGAGGAGTCACTGCGCACTCGCGATCACACCGAAGTCGCCCTGCGCGCGTTTGGCGCACAGTTGGAACAGGGGGCCATCGACTCCGGTCACGAGATCCGCATTCGCGGCGGCCAGCGCCTGCGCGGCATCGAAGGGCGCATTCCGGGCGACCTTTCGAGCGCAGCTTTTTTTCTCTGCGCCGCCGCGCTATTTCCCAACTCCCAGCTCACTCTTCCCAATCTTCTGATGAATCCCACGCGCGCCCGCTTGCTCGACATCCTCATGCAAATCGGACTTCGCATCTCGGTCACGCAACTCGATCAAATCCACGGCGAGATTGTCGGATCGATCCAGGTCGAAGGAGGCAAATTGAGAGGAATCACGATTTCCGGTTTAGACTCGGCCGCGCTCATCGACGAACTTCCCGTGCTTGCTGCCATTGCGCCTTACACGGAACAAGGGGTCGAGATTCGCGATGCGAAGGAATTGCGCGTGAAAGAATCCGACCGCATCGCCGCCGTTGCGAGGAATCTCCAGCGCATGGGAGCGCAGGTCGAAGAACGCGAAGACGGCTTGAACATTCCGGGCGGACAAGCGCTGCACGGCGCCGAACTCGAATCGTTCTCCGATCACCGCATCGCGATGGCTTTTGCCGTCGCTGCTTTGCGCGCACGCGGCGAGACTCTGATTCGGGGTGCCGAATCTGCCGCGATTTCCTATCCGACATTTTTTCAAACGCTAGAGCAGGTGGCGGAACGCTAGACTAGGAACTCATCTCCCAAACCCGAACTTAGGATCGTCGAGTTTGAACATGTATGGCGTCCACATTTCGTGCGGGCGGGAGTGCTCGCGCCCCTACAGCTGTCTCCCTGTCCTCTAACGACGGCGGCTGGTGTCAGCGCTGGCTCTCCGTCGGATCGACTAGGCTACTTGCAACGTAAAATGCGTGATGTGGCTGGCGGCAAATTAGCGCTCCCCGTCAGCCGGTCGATTTTTCGCGAACGGTTTTGACCATGTCTTCAATCAGGCTGGTCGGAGGCGATCCCTGGTCGATGCAATTGAAAGCAAGCCGCCTGAAACTGCGCCCCGTCCGCTCGACGCGATATGACTGTGCATTTTTAGTCTCCTTTTGAATGTTCGAATTTCGTTGGTTGTGGCTCGCTGAATTCAGAACAGGATGCTTTCAGCTGCCGCAGCCTCCACCACTGGAGGCAGGCTATGAACTGGAATCCGATTCCGAACTAGACTCTGATTCCTGGGCCTCTTCAGGCTTCGGTGTGATGGCTCCAAGAATCAGGGCGGATGTTTGCTGAACGGCTTCCAGACTTTCGCGCAAAAGATTGGCATCTCCGTGCCAAAGCTGGATGTAGTCCGCCGATGACGTTCCGGTTTCGAGTCCCACCGCTTTGCAGACGACAAAGGCCACGGCCTCGGCTTCGGTCTCGCGGACTTTCTTGGTGGTCAGTCTGCGGCGGTCGCCGCGATGCAGCATCTCGTGGCCGATCTCATGTACCAGCGTTGAAAATTCTTCGGCTGGCTGCATCCCAGATAGCAGAATGATCTTGCCGCCCTGGGAAAGACCCTTTGCGGGAGCAATGCGCTCGGAGTAGCGCAATTCCAGTCCTTGCGACCGCACAAACTCGAATAGCCGTTCGCGGTATCCGCTTACGTCGCCCTGCACTTCGGTTAAAGTCGGCAATTGTTTGCCTTCGGTCTGGGTGATGTCGAACACGTACACGGCGCGGAAACGGATGAGTTGCGATTCCGGCTTGCGTTCATCGGCTGCGTTGTCAGTGTCTATGTCGATCGCAATTTCGCTCTGGCGCGCCCGACGATGGCCGGCCATCGGGGCGAGAATGACAATGCCTTTCTCCCCGCGTTTGACGAAGCGGCCAAGCGAGTTCCACGTTCTGATTCCCGCGACGTTGGTAGCGTCCGGCTTCTGTCTGGCGATCAGCATGACATTGCCAAACGAGTAGGTACGAAATCGGGCCATGGTGCCGAGGTACTCGGTGAGCACTTCACTATGGCCAGATTCGAGCGACTGCGCGAGGTAATCCACTGCGTCTTTGATTCTGCTCTTGATGTCTTCTAACTTCATCGTTTTTCCTATCGCGGTGGTGGAGGCAAAGGCGATTTACGCGCACCCAGGCGACGGCATCTGGCAGGGAAAGGAGTACGCCCAAATCCTGGGGTCGAAGTTTGCCTGCGCGACGAATGGCCGCGGCATCGTTGCGCATGATTTTCTAACGGAACATGAGGCGGAGCTGGAAGGATTTCCGAGTCCCGAGAAATTTTGGGAGCGACTCCGCGCCGGAGAAGGGATCGATCCCAAGACCGCGGAACGAGTGCTCGCGCCGTACTGCCGCCTGTCCGAAAAGTCGTCGGCAGGAATCATGTACGGATCGTAGGGGACAAGAAAAGGCGCGCTCAAGGTTCTTCAGTGCCTCGGCCACACGCTCGACACCGCCGAGGTCGGCGACTACAAGCTCCTCGCTGGGGCATTCGTCAACGAGCAGTTTCATGAATCCGTTTTCGTCGCGTGTCCCTCCAACATCTCGGGATCTTCAAGAACCAGGGCACGAGCGTTGCCGACTTCCGCTGAGTTTCGCACTGTATCGCGCTTACACCATGCGAATTGGGCCAGGATACTTCGCGACCAAAGAGTCCGTAGTGAGAAGTGTAACGCCCTCTACCGTAGCCTGCGCTACCAGAACACGATCGAATGGATCCTTGTTGATTGGAGGCAGGCCGTCGATCGCAACCACATGATCGCTGACCACCGGCAATTCGCCGTAGCCGTTGTCGAGCAATCCCCGGCGCAGGACCCGGGCATCCACCTTGAAGTCGTCACGTCCCAAGCCACGCTTAATGACGACTTCGCAAAAACTAGCGGCAGTGAAGACAAGCTCGTTGGCTGATCGTCAATCAATTTGCCAGCTTCCGGGGACAACCGGTCGGGCTGCCCCGCCGCCCACAAAAGAAGATGTGTGTCCAACAGCAGTTTCATTCACCGCCGCCAAACAGCCCTTCAATTTCGTCCTGCCCCATTTGGTCGAAATCGTCAGGCACCGATATCTGTCCGGTCATGAAACCGAGCCGACGAACCTGCGAGCCCGTTGGAGAGCTTAGGGCGGTTACCTTGACGATGGGCTTCCCAGCCTTCGCATAATGAAGGACTCACCTTTGGAAGCCTCCTCCAGAAGTTTCGAGAGCCGAGTCTTCGCCTCGTGAATGTTCACAGTCTTCATTATGTCAGCCCAATATAAACTAAGTCTGATTGACTTAGTTTAGTATGAACTTGGCGGCTCTGCAAAAAATCGAGTCCTAATGTTAATTAACTTTGCGTCAGTTCGAGTCCCAGATGTGTCCCCAGACTTTTTCAACAGTTGTCCTGAGGAACACATATAATCCTGCCTGATGGCGGGCCGGAAGAGATAACTTGCCGGGACGAGTCTTCCCGCGTCTGGCATATATAACTGCACGCCAAGAATTCCTTAACCGTTGGTATCGGCCAGTTGCTCTGGCTCCCATTCTGGTGGTGGTCGTCTTTGCCGCTTTCTTCCCGAACTCCCGCCGCTAGATTGAACTTGGCGTCGCAACGGATGCGACGCTTTGGGCGGGCGCAGCCATCGGTTATGCAGTTTTTCTCAGGTTCGCGGTGAGGTCTCCGGTCTGTGGATGGCGATTCGGCGTGCGCGACAAATAGCCCATCCCGGCATCCCAAGGCGAATGCTGATAGAAATATGGCCTTCATTTAGAGAGGCGCAGAAACTCAGTTGTCGAAATCGCAGTAAAATCTTCAATTTCACAGTTTACGACATCACCACTGGCTGACGCGGGAAGGGCCTTTGGATTCGCTGCAAGGGCTGATTCATCGTTAGCACGTAGGAGAGTCAATGAACGCGACGGACTTATCGGCGGACGTGGGCCTGGTTGCCGTTGGAATTGTTACGGCGAATTTGTTGGTCGGTTGCTTGATGGCCATGCGTTACAGCCCTTGGCGATGCTGGCCACACAGAAGATTTGACATCTTTCGCCTGCATCGGTGGACTGGATACGGGTCGTTGGCGGTGGTGATTCTCCATCCAGTCCCGCTTCTGTTCTCAACGACCCACTTCCGAATCGCTGACATTATGTACCCTGTGCACTCGCCGAGCCAGCCAATTGAAAATAGCGTTGGCGCAGTGGCGCTGTACTGCGTGGTGGTCGTGGTCGTCACTTCTTATTTTCGCCTGTGGCTGGGACGCAGAATCTGGAAGGCGTTTCATTACCTGATCTACCTGGCGGGTATAGCAATCTTCTGGCACAGCATCTTCACCGACCCCACGCTGAAACACACGCCCGTGGACCCGTTCGACGGCGAAAAGGTCTTCATCGAAGCCTGCTGCGTTCTGATTGTCGCAGTCGGAGTCCTACGGTGGCGCTACGCTATGCGCAAAATAACCATCCCAACCAGAACCATAGAAATCAGTGAAAAGGCGGCCTGACCTTGTCACGCTTGCTTTTCTAGTGAACGATGGTGTCCTGCATTGCCATTGAGATAAATTCCACCCCCGTTGACCTGCACCAACGGATGCGCTTTGCTCATGGGTTCACGGTCAAAACTGCGGTATTGCTCGTGATGCTTCCCGAAGTCGCCGTTATGTTTGTCGCTGAAGAGGACGTCAGACTTTGACCGGTTGCCAAGCCAGTGCTCGACATGGTGGCCACGTTCGTATTTGACGAAGTCCACGTGACTGCATCCGTGATCACCACTGTCGTGCCATCTTCCAAGGTTCCGGTCGCGACGAATTGTTGTGTTTCCTCGGAGGTGATCGATGCTGTCGTCGGGGTGACCTCAATCGATTGCAGGTTGGCATAAGTTACGGAGACGGTGGTTACTCCGCTGATGGAACCCGAAGTAGCGGTAATGCTAGCTGTACCCGCCGCCACTCCTGTCACCAAGCCAGTAGTGCTCACTGTAGCTATATCCGTATCAGAAGATGTCCATGTAACCGAACTTGTAATATTCTTCGCGCTCCCGTCACTATAGGTTCCGGTGGCTGCCATTTGTTGAGTTGCTCCAACCGCGACCGAAGGTGTTTCAGGGGTTACTGCAATTGACGTCAAGGTTGAACTCCCAAAAAAATTGCAGCTGCAAAAGAAGAAGGTCGGTGCCAAGCTAAGAAATGTTAGTGTTTTCCTGAATGTCATCACGGTTGCTCTGCCTGAGTTCTCAGCACTCGATGAATCCGCAGGGCGATCTCTTTGCCCTTTGTGTGCTTTCTCCGTCGACGAAATGCCCCTCTATGAGTTTTCAGATGGAATTGTCGGGCAGGCCAGAATCGGCGAGTGGTTGAGTTTTTGATGATGCCCTTACAGGAGGTGTTGCCGCTCTAAATCGGTCGGCAACAATTCTGAATGCGGTTGCCTCCATTTGAAAACAGTTCTAATGTGTTTCGTGCGGGAAACCTGCGGACAGCGGTGCTGCTGAGAAGCCTTCCTTTCCCATCGGCATGAGCCGTGTGGGTTAGTTTCGTAGAACAAGACTTTACTCTGTTTTACAAACTCTTTACCTTCACAACTCTGGCGCTGTGTTGGCATATGCAGAACAGGGAGGCCCATGATCAAACAACTGTACTCCATTGTTTTCACATTTCTTCTCACCGCGCCGCTAGTGTTCGCCCAAGATTCCCAATCGAACAATTCTCCACCTGCCAACGTTGGCGGGGCTTGGCAGATCTCGTGGCAAGCCCGGAACGGCACTCAACAGGCCACAATGCAAATCCAGCAGGATGGCTCCAAACTGAGCGGGACGTTTGATGACGCCAGTGGATCTTCTTCACTGACTGGAAACGTTGCTGGAAACAAGGTGTCCTTTAACGTGCAGGTAGAAGGACGTCCGATGACCCTGGCTTTTACGGGCACTATCGATGGCGACAAGATGAGCGGCACGTTTCACCCTCAGGGTGGAGGTGGCGGCGGTGGCGGCGGTCGGGGGGGGCGTGGAGGTGCACAGGGAAACTATACTTGGAGCGGTGTTCGGCAACAGAGTAACTGAACGCCGGGCTTGCCCAGACCCAATTCCCCGGTGTGTCTCAGATAGCTAGTCGTAATTAACCGGCCCAAACGGAGTACGCCGATGAAGGTCTACTGCGTGTCGTTGGCGGGATGGTGATGGAATAGCCTCTGGTGAATATTGGGCCAGAACTCTTCAAAGACGTTGCCCACGCCAAAGACGTTGCCCACGCCGTCATTCAGCACTTGGCTGGCCCAGCGCTCCAGAATTTCGCTGGCCTGCCGTTCGTGCTCGGGATAGTAGCGGCTGGAGACTCCTGCTGCCATGCCGCTCCCAATGATTTCCGAATAGTTAAAATCCCGCCGTCCCGAGTCCTGTTTTGTGACCCACAGGCGGCTGAAGGCGTAGGCCGTCCGGCTCACGAAGCTCCCGTGATAGAGCGTGTAATACCGCGGATCTTGATGCGTTAAGACCGGCAGAAATGCGCCCGTAAAATAGTTTTCGATGCCCGAGTCAGCAAATGTGTGCCAGTAGTAACGTCCGTATCCCGCCGCTCCCTGGTGAAATTCGGGATAGGTTTTGGTGGCCTGCTCGACTCCCGCTTCGATTCCGACCGAGATAAACGACGAATAATCGAACGTGCCCTCGGTTGCCAACCAGAACTTCTGCTTCACCGTCATCGCCGGAAGGTGTATGTTCGCGCTCACCGCTTGAAAATTGGGCGCGATGCCGAGAATCCGTTTCGTCTGTTGACCTTCGCCGGTATCTGAGATCTGCCCGCTCACTGGCGGCGTCGCCGCGGATGACGAAGTCTCAGAGTTCTGATTCTTCCCAGCGCTCGGCGGCGGCTGCGTGGACCGCGTTTGCGGCCCTATATTCGGGGGTGCGGGATTCTGCAGCGCAGGTCCATCCTGCTGGTCCTGCCCCCAGGCCAGTCCTCCACCGATAAAGATAGGTGGTGTGCGCTGCGCACACAACTGAGATGCCAGCAAAAACAGCGGCACGATCGCCGTCTTACGGGCGGCGGACAGGCAAAGCTTTGACAACGGCCGGCGTCGCACCAAATAGTCAATTACTCGGCACCAGCACGCGCCAAGCGGCAAGCTTGCCATAGGAATCGCAACGGCCTCATAACAGATATTTCGGCTCTCCGCGATCCAGAGTAACGTGGATCAACAGGATGTCATAGCGCGAAGATTCTTATTCGTTCTTCGCAGGCAACTTTTTCGTCACCAGAAAATTCCAAATCACTTCGTTAGCGCTAAAGTCGTCGCTGGTTTTGCCGATGGCATTTGCCGGTTCGTACTGCTCGCCACTAGGCCAGGTGTTGCCAGCTCCCTTGACGCTGTAGAG
>JASHRE010000578.1 GCA_030037515.1 Candidatus Sulfotelmatobacter sp. | reverse complement strand
AACTGTGGCATACTGGTCAGCAGAGGATCTATGCTGGCACGCCTGTTGCAGTTGCATCCGAGCACACGTCAACGCCTGGTCCTGCTGAGCAAGGAAGCGGAGAGGGATGGAGCCTACCGCGTAGCCAAGCGGCTGCGCGCGGTGGTGCTGAACGCCGAGGGACATACGAGCGGGGAATTGGCGAAGATCTTGCAAGCGCCTCGCTCCAAGGTATCAGAATGGTTGCAGCGTTATCAGTCGGAAGGCGTATACGGTCTGCTGGAAGGGCATCGATCGGGTCGGCCCCCGGAATTGACCGCGAAGCAACAGCAGCAGTTGGCCGACATCCTGGACAGTGGCCCGGTGGCGTACGGTCTGGATACCGGCGTTTGGACCTCGCCCATGATGGCGTGGGTCATCGAAGAAGAGTTCGGCGTCCAGTATCATCCCGGGCACGTCCGCAAGCTGCTTCACGGGTGGGGGTTTTCCGTGCAACGGCCCCGCCGCGTGCTGGCGCGTGCCGATGCTGCGGCGCAGGATCGATGGCGCCGCCACATCTATCCCGTCCTTAAAAAAAGCCCGCTCGCGACACTGGGCGCTCCTCTTCACGGACGAAGCCAGCTTCCGGCAAGACTCGACGCTCCACGCCACTTGGAGCCGGATCGGACACCCGCCGGAAATCGCCGTGACGGGAGAACGCAAGAGCATAAAGATTCTCGGCGCCATCGAACTCTGGCGCACGCGCTTCGATTATCGTCAGGACACGGTCTTCAATGCCGCTACCTATCTCGGCTTCCTCGAACAACTCGCTCGGCATTACCGCCGCCAGGGAGCAATCCTGATTCAGGACAACGCCTCTTACCACAAGGACGCCGAGGTCTGGGCCTGGTTCAAGTCCAACCACCATTGGCTCGAAGTACACCAGTTGCCGCCCTACTCACCGGAACTGAACCCGACCGAACGACTATGGCAGCACACGCGCAAGAATGGAACTCACAATCGCTTCTTCGGCGGCCTCGATGCCCTGCTCGCCACCCTGACGCGCGTCTTTGAGGAGATACAGTCGTATCCGCGGCTGATCCAGTCCTATCTGGTTCCTTTTTGTTAACCACTATGTCCCTTTATTTATGCGCGGCCGCCATAGCTGTTTACAGCCCGGTCCAGTTACCACACCGTATCGCAGGTCTTCCGTGGGCGAAAGCGTGAGTCTTCTCCGGGAGCCGGATGCGGTAAATCGAACGAGTTGGCTCTACGTAGCTCAATGGCTTGCGGCCTTCACGACAGGTGCCGTCTGCGGAGTAGCACCTCATGCAGCGCGGTTGCTGTCGTCCTTCTCCTTGCCTGTCAGGACTATCCGGGAATCTTTCTGTTGCCCCGTTTGTGGTGCTCCGCCTTCGATGGGATCACGCGCTATCTCTTCGAATACGCGTGAAAGACCCAGCTCCTTTACTTCCCCTTCACTGACCATCCAAGAGATACACAAACTCCACCCGTTCGTTGACTTGCCCCAACTCCCGCCATAAGATTTCCGCCCAGTGATCGGGCAAACCATCTCGCACCCGCCCAAGACGCTTGAGAATGGGGCTAGGAATCGCGAGGGTCTATTGAGGGATTACTTTTACTTCGTGATGTCGCTGGTAATCGCGACGATAGTCGTTTATGGCTTCAGCCAGACCGCAAAGGAAAAATTCATTCACCCGACGATCGCCCGGCCTTTTGTCCTCTACGTACATGCCGTGGTTTTCTCGGGATGGGCGCTCTTTCTCATTTTTCAGTCGGCGCTCGTACGCACGGGAATCGTGCAGTGGCACCGACGCATCGGCTGGATCGGCGCGGGGGCAGGCATTGCAGTGCTTGTGGTAGGTGTAGAAACCGCCATTACCAGGAGCGTGCCACGAAGCGTTGTGATTGCGTCCAGGGCAGTTTGGAGCTTCCGGTTTGTCGTGACACGTCCATCGCACGACGTCGCCGGCGCTCCAGCATGGCGACCATTGCCGAAAGCGAGATGAAGACTAAGATTCTTATTCCATTCCCGATGGTGAAGTCAAGAACGCCCGGTGTAAGCGGTCGAAAGCGAACACAGAGAGAATTGCAGTGCAGATCCCCGCAATGCCGCCCTCGTATCGAGCAACCAGAATGACCGCAGCGACGAAGAGCAAGTCTTGACTGTGGAACATTCTAGGCGCGAGTGGAAATGCAAAAAGCGTGGTAAGGGGAAGGGCAGCCACGACCACGGCCGTCTTGTGAAAAACGCCCGCGAACAGTCGCTCAGGGCATGAGACAAGCCCCTGCTAATTGTCCTAGTTTATCAGTACGGGAACAATAGAAGTGGAAGCCTAACTAAGGGAAATAAACGGATTGCAGCTCCTTCGCAGTGATGGTCCCCTGCCTGGTCGCGGGTTACCTGCAATTCTTGACAGGTGCCCAAGGTCCTTCTTTCAGGTAACTGTTAGGGGTAGGTTCCTCCAGGCTCGAAGATTCGTGTCTCTTAGACGTGAGGAGTTTGTTGGAACAAGCACACCCGGAA
>JASHRE010000061.1 GCA_030037515.1 Candidatus Sulfotelmatobacter sp. | reverse complement strand
CGCCTGCGCAAAGAACTCAATATGCTGCCACCGGGCGACATCCGCAACTGCATTGTCGCGTTGAGCGAAGATGAGGCCTTGTTGTCGCGTTTGTTTCGTCACCGTTTCCATAAAGGTTCCGGGCTCGAGGGCCACAGCTTCGGCAATTTATTTCTGGCCGCTCTCACCGATCTGACTTCCGACTTTTCCGAAGCAGTTCGCTTGTCCTCGGAAATTCTTCTGACCCGAGGGCATATCTATCCGGCGACGACTTCAAATATCGAACTGGAAGCCTTGATGGAAGACGGTACGCGGGTGCGCGGCGAGACCAAAATAACTGCCAGCAAAGGTCGCATCCGCGAACTGTTTCTCGTTCCACCAGATGTTGGGCCCATGCCGCAGACTTTGGAAGCCATCGCTAATGCCGACCTCATTACGATTGGACCAGGATCGCTTTTCACTAGCCTGATTCCCAACCTGTTGGTGCGCGGCATTTCCCAGGCGATCGTCTCTTCGCCGGCGACCAAGATTTTCATCTGCAATCTGATGACGCAGGCCAACGAGAGCCTGGGACTGACGGCAGCCGACCACATCCGCGCACTGAATCGGCACGCCCAGAAACCGCTGTTCGATTACGCGCTCATCAACCGCACTCCTGCGTCGGACGAACTCAGGGCCAAGTACGCCGGCGAGGCTGCATGCCAGATCGTGAATGATCTTGATGAGGTCGAAGCGCTGGGAGTGATTCCGGTTCTCGGCGATTACCTGGAGGAAGCCGGGGTGGCTCGCCACAACACGACCCTCGTCGCCCGTGACCTGCTGGAACTCATCTCGCATCAGCCTCGCCCTGCTAGGAAGAGGCGTGAGAATGGCAGAAGCGTTGACTACTGATTCCTGATCTCAACATGTGCAGATACCGATTGATTCTGCTCACAACTCTACTGCTTCTTGGCGCAGGCTATGGATTTGCGCAGGCAGCGCCCGAACGCGGCGGAAACGAGGTCCAGGTCTGGGTCGGCGGAGGACATTCGGTTCCTGGGGGAACAAGAAACACCAGCGCGTTCAATGCCGGACTGCGCTATGGCTGGATTGTTACCGGGCCGCATCTTCCTGGATTCCTGCGCGGGCGGTTCGAATATGCTGTCGACGCCGTTCCGGTTTTTCTCGTGTTTCAGCCGGCGAACACGGCTTATGGCGTGGGGTTCGATCCGCTGGGACTGAAGTGGAATTTCGAGCGTCGAGGCCATATTTCGCCTTATCTCGAACTGACCGGCGGTGCCTTGTTCACGAACCATAACGTTCCAGCGGGAACAAACACCGTGAACTTCATGGACCAGGCTGCGCTCGGTGCGCACATTCTTGGCCCGCGGCATAACCTTGCGCTGGAACTTCGCTACATGCATATCTCGAATGCGGGCTTGGCCACGCCAAATCCGGGGATCAACACGGTGCAGGTGAGACTGGGTTTCGGAAGATTCTGGCGAAGGAAGTGACTGCAGGGCGAAGGCATTCGTCCGCGCTGCGCCGTGAGTGCAGCGAAGGGCGCGAGCCATCTTTAGACGGAGCGGGGGTCTCAGCGGAATCTACACGCGCCGACCTCAGTGAATTAGCCGCTCGCGTATGATGGATGCCGTTCCCTGCATTCGAGAATCAGAAGGAACATCCACTAACAAAAATCATGGAAAAGCACTTTCGCGTCTTTGCTACCTGCGACATCGGAGAAGCCATCAACCTGTTGCGCGAGCGCGGATACGAGGTCGAAGTTTATCCCCATCCGGAAGCGCCGCCCAAAAGCTTCATCATCGAAAAAGTGCGATCGGGCATCGATGGTCTGATTACGACTCTTCGCGATCAGATCGACGCCGAAATTTTCGAGGCAGGAAAGGGCCATCTAAAAGTGGTGGCCCAATACGCGGTCGGATTCGACAACATCAATCGCGGGGATGCCAATCGATACAAGATTCCCTTCACCAACACTGCCGATGTTCTCACCGAAGCGACCGCCGAGTTTGCATTTTTCATGATGGGCGAACTGGCGCGCCGAATGTGGACAGCCGAGCACCTCACGCGGGAAAACAACTGGGGATATTGGCATCCGTACTTGCCGTTTCTGGGCGACGAAGTTACCGGTAAGACCGTTGCGGTGATCGGCACGGGCCGAATCGGGCTGGCGTTCATCAAGAAGTGTGTGGGCTTCGACATGAACATTCTGTGTTACGACCCGGCATATCAGAATCACGAATTTGTGAAGTCCATTCAGGAGATGCTTGACCTGCGCCACGCGCGCGGGCTGGTGAAAGAACGACCGTGGATCAAATATGTGAGCTTTGAAGACGCGGTGCGGCAGGCCGATTTCGTCAGCGTGCACGTGCCCCTGCTGCGAAAAGGCGAGAGTGATACTCCGACATATCACTTGTTCAACGAGCACACTCTCGGCGACATGAAGTCGACTGCGTACTTGATCAATACGTCGCGCGGCCCCGTCATCGATGAGGCTGCTTTGGCGCGCGCCTTGCGCGAGAACTGGATTGCCGGCGCCGCCCTCGACGTCTACGAGAAGGAACCGCTGCCGCCGGATTCTCCGCTGCGCGATCCGGTGATCGCGGATCGCTGTCGTTTGATGCCGCACTTTGCCAGCGCCGCCCGTATTACTCGACTCTCCCCCGATCCGGATCGAGGGATGGCTGGCCGCTGCGTGCAAGGATTGAGGGACGTCCTCGAAGGCCATTGCGGCGGTGACGTCACCAAGATGCCGTACGTGGTGAACAAGGAAGCGTTTGCGAGATGATGCGAATGATAACCATGGAGGACAGGAGGGAACACGGCAGTTTGCAACGAAATGGTCAAGAATCGGTCACAATTTGAGGGATCGCATAGCGCGAGCGAGCGCGAAAGCGTACAATGTCGGGAAAAACTTGTGGAGTCTGAATGAATAAGCGTTTCGCTTCCGTGTCTTTCTGCCTGTTGCTCTGTATGAGCCTGCTGCCTCTGGGCGCTCTTGCCAAATCCATGTCAAGTGACGGCGACGGCCTCGGCCTCATCCCTCAACCGAAACAATTACAACTGGGCCAGGGAGGATTCCGGCTGAA
Source organism: Candidatus Sulfotelmatobacter sp. (assembly GCA_030037515.1). Lineage (GTDB taxonomy): Bacteria > Acidobacteriota > Terriglobia > Terriglobales > Acidobacteriaceae > Sulfotelmatobacter. Next base: position 2,294 of record JASHRE010000061.1, on the reverse strand, counting down.
AGCCAAGACGCGCATTATTGTGCAGCGTGGCCATCAATCGGAAGATCGCATTGCCGCAGAGACGCTGGCCGAAGAGGTAGCCGATGAGTCCGGGCTCCGGCTCAACATCGTGGGCGCCAAAGCCAGCACAAGGGCGGAGGTCGGAAAAATCATGCTGGTTCGGCTGCAGGATCGCCGCGTGCGGCGCTTCCTGGCTCGCAAGGGCCTAAGTGCGGATGGGCTGGTGGGAGAAGAGGGTTATCTGTTGTTTTCAGATAAGTCGCACCTCATTGTGGCCGCGAGCAGCGGGCAAGGGCTGTTTTCGGGCGTTCAGATGCTGCGGCAGTTATTGCGCACGGAAGGCAATAGGATCGTCTGCCCTGCGGTGGAAATTCGCGATTGGCCAAACCTTGACGATCCCGCAACGCAGGATGGCCTGACCCGCGATACGCCTCCGGCGTTTCCCCAGCTTCGCGGGCCGCGGAGCTAGCGGGGGATCTTGGAAGAAACCGTCTCTAGATATTGCTTTTCATCCTGAGGCCCGAGTTTGCTGTGGCCGAAGCATCTGTCATTTGCGGAAAGTTGCATGTTGCATAGATCCTTCGCCGCAAAGACGGCGGCCGAGGATGACAGTGTGAAGCAAGGCTACTACAAGCCGTCCGGGCCGGCATCGATTGGAATTGATTCCGGGTGCGCATGTCGGTCGACCGGGCGACCAATTTTCCTTCGCGATCAAACAGGAAGCTCTTTGGAATGCCCTCGACCTGAAGAGATCGTTCGCCCTGCCTGCCGGACCCAATCGGCGTTAGCAACGAAGACAGACCGCCATCGCTCAGGCAGTACTGGTCGGCTGGCTAGATGAACATTTCGTCCTGCGGGACGGGACGCCGCTCGCGCGGCGAGCCATTGTCGCGAGTGCGGCGGTTTAGCAGGAACTCCAGTCCGACGGTGATGCCCTGCATGATCCCGGAAATGTGACGTACCGGGGAAACCACCGTTTTCTGCACCATCTCCGAAGTGTGCTCCACTCGGTCGAGAGTGCGGCTGAGCAGTTCATCGGCGCGGATAATCTGCAGGCGCCCGCGATCGACGGCATCGGCCACCGCGGCGTCGATGCGTTCCAGCTGGCTGCGGAGCTGGGTGGTCGTCTGCTCGACGTTGTCCGCCACAATCTCGATCCGGGGACGCATCTCGCTCACGAGAGATTGAGCTTGTTCGATGGTGGGAAGAACTTTGTTGCGGACCTCCGTGGCCAGAGCTTCCATGCGCCGGCTGCTCTTGCGCATGGCCACGTACATGGCCAGGAGAATGCCCGCCTGCAGGAGAATGGCAAATGCCGTCAGGGCGATGAAGATCGTAAGGTTTTCCATAACGTAACTCACTAGGTTCTATTGAGCGCCATCGCGTCGGGGCTCAAAGAAGCATGGAGTGCGATGGCTTACGGATTCTTCGCTCCACCTGCTTCCGTGGTGGCCTCGTGATAGGCTTGGCGTCCCGCTTCGTAAGCAGCGCGGAATTGTTCCTTCTGCTGATTGAGAACGTCGCGGCCGCGATCGGCCCATTGGGAAGCCTGATCGCGCGCCTCACGAGCTCGAGTGCGCATATAGTCGCGTCCTTCTTCGGCGCGTGCGCGAATCGCGTCGCGCGTCTCGCTGCCCGAACGCGGAGCATAGAGAACGCCGACCAGCGCTCCTAGTCCCATGCCCGCCAGGAACCAGACGAAGCTATTTCCATCACGATCCGACATAATGCCTCCAAGTCTACAGCCTCCAAGCGTAGCACCGTCGATGCGGGAATTACAATGCGCCGGTGCCGGGATGTCGTGATAAACGCGACCGCAACAAGATGTGGTCGTGAGGGCGGGCGCTTTCTGGAGTTGCCGTTACTTCTGCGGGGTTGACGGCGCGGTCGGCGGTTGTGTTTTCGCGGGCTGTGATTTGACGCCCTGCAGCACTGACTTCGGGCCCCCACGATTGCTCTGATACACCGACAGTGTAATCGACGTAAGCATGAACAGGACGGCCGACCAAGTGGTCGCTTTAGAAAGAGCGCTGGCTGCGCCCCGCGGGCCGAATGCGGTCTGGCTTCCTTGTCCGCCGAAGGCTGCGGAAAGATCTCCGCTGGTGCCGCTTTGCAGCAGCACGATGATGATGATGAAGAAACAGACAAGCACGTGAATCGTGGTGATGACGTAAATCATAAGTTTTTGTCGTTACCAGCGCGAGATTTATGGTGCGGAAGGCGGGACTTGAACCCGCATGCCTTTCGGCGCCACCCCCTCAAGATGGTGTGTCTGCCAATTCCACCACTTCCGC
>JASHRE010000577.1 GCA_030037515.1 Candidatus Sulfotelmatobacter sp. | reverse complement strand
GAAGGGTTGATTGTTGATGGAGGATTCGGATTTGTCAAAAGCGGGAAAAAGGATCGGGCTCTGCTCGAGAATCTCCACTTCAAGCGGAGGCGGCGAGGCTCCCCATCTTCATTCTCATCACACCAGCGCGTTCTTGTGCACGTGCTTGTATACGTGCGACGCGGGCCTCAAGTGCCGCTCTTCCACGCTTCGCTCGGTCGGTTGCGAGTTCCCAGAAGGACCGCCCTTCCACAGTTTCGGTCGGGACATTAACCGGTTCGCCCAACAGCCGCTCTTCATCAAACTCTCTGCCTCTGGTGTCGCTGGCCGAAGAATCGCTCTCTCGACAGACGTAATCGACCCACAGCTGGCGCCGTGGTGTGGAAGTCCACTGACCTTTAGTTTTCAACAGTTTACGACCATCCAATCCCGCAAAGTACCGCTAAAGTGCCATTTTCGTCCGTTCATTGGGTTGTGGATGCGCCATTTGCCAGCCTTTCAATAGGATAGACGGAGACTTACCCAGGGACAGGTGTAAGCGAAGCTGGAACCAGGTTTCCCCAGGTTCGATTCGCGGCAGCGCCAGCTTTATTTGGGTTTGAGCGACCGAGCCAGGGGAGTCGATTTGCGAGCGCATCCGACAAGGGTTGGCAAGGTAAGGGTTTTAAGGCTTGGATGTACAAGACCGCAGCGAAGCAAAACGGAGCCAGGAACGAAATGCACAAACCGATCAAGTACGTTGAGAAAGCAGCTGTGACCGCAGCCAAGGGCGTATGGGCGGTGTTCGACAGCCTGAACCGGATCAAGCCGAACCCGTCGCCGACGCCGAAGTGGTCGGATAAGCCGCTGCTGAAGTCGTACGAGAAGTCGAAGCCGCCGCTGGGCTGGCCGCGCACGACTGATTCGCTCTGCCCCAAGTGCGTTCCGGAAATTCGTCAGCAGATTCTCGACGGTGAGTTGCCCCATGAAATTCTGCTCAACGAAAAAGTTGGTGAGATCAAGGCGCAGATCATCGAGCGCGATGGCAAGATTTTGATGGTGAAGGACTGTCCCAGGCACGGGCATTTTGAAGACGTGATGTCGATCGATGCGGAGTTTACGAAACACTTGGAAGACGTCTTCCCCGGCCGTGACATTCGCGCGCACAACGACGAGAAGCTGCATCATCACGGGTCGTCGACAGTGAAGTACGGCCGCGGATCGGTCTTGACGATTGACCTGACCAACCGCTGCAACATGATGTGCGATCCCTGCTTCATGGACGCGAACCAGGTCGGCTTCGTGCATGAGCTCTCATGGGAAGAAATCAAGGCCATGCTCGACAACGCCATCACCATCAAGCCGAGGCGGCAGATGAGCGTTCAGTTTTCCGGCGGTGAGCCGACGTTGTCGCCGTATTTCCTGGACGCGATACGCTATTCGCGGAAAGTTGGTTACAACTCGGTGCAGGCGGCGACGAACGGAATTGAATTCGCGAAGAGCTTGGAATTCGCACAGCAGGCGGTCGAAGCCGGACTGCGGTATGCCTATTTGCAGTTTGACGGAATTGGCAATGCGGCGAACGCGCACCGCATGGTTGGCAACCTGTTCGATGTCAAGCTGAAGGCGATTGAGAACCTGCACAAGGCGGGATGCGAGATCGTTCCCGTCATCACCATCGTGAACGGCATCAACAACGAGCAGGTCGGACGAGTCATTAAATTCGCGCTCGACAATCCGAAGACCATTAGCTTTTTGAGCTTCCAGCCGGTTTCGTTCACTGGCCGCGATGAAGCCATCACGGAGGAGCGGCGCGTCGCGCAGCGTTACACGCTTTCGCATCTGGCGCATGACGTGAAAAGTCAGACCGGGCTCGGCGAACCGGCGCGCGACTGGTTTCCGATCTCGTTTATGGGAACGTTCAGCGACTGGGCGGACCTGATGCACGCGAACGATCCCAACAACAACTGGGGGCAACTCAGCTGCGGATGCCATCCGAATTGCGGGACGGGCATGGCGGTGATGATCGACAAGGAAACCAAAGAGGCTGTGCCGGTCACGGCGTTCCTGCACGGGGATCAGCTGGCGAGAGACATCGCCAAGGTCAACGACGCGGCGCGCGGGAAATTCCTGACTGCGTTTGGCATGGCGTTGTGCCTGATGAAAAACTACGATCCGTTTCAGTCGCCGACGCACTTCAAGCTGATGGATCTGCTGAAGAAATTTGACAAGAACTACAACGTGACCGGAACCAATTACGGCAAGGTTGGTCCGGACCGCACGATTGATGACGTCATGAAGCGGCGCACCACCGATCGCTGGAACTTCCTGTTTATCGCGGGTATGTGGTTCCAGGATCTGTTTAACTACGATTTCCGCCGCACGGAGCAGTGCATTATTCCCTACGCGACACAGGAAGGCGAGATTTCGTTCTGTGCTTACAACACGGGCGTCGGATGGCGGAACATCATCGAGAAGATGCACATGACGGCCACGCTGACGAAGTGGTACGAGGAACACGGGCGGCATGAGATTTTCGCCGGCGGCAAGAAAGTGAAGATGGAAAAGCAGCACGTGGACTATCTCAAGCTGCGCGAAGAGATCGTCACCAACGAACTGCAACGCGACCTGGACAAGCTGGGTATCGCGAAAAACGCGCGCGAAGAGAAGAAGCGGGCCCGTGATGCAAGATTGCAGGCCTCCGAGGCCGCCCCTCCGCCCTCAGCGCGCGGGCCGCAGAAGAGCGACGAAGCTTACAATGCGCGCATGGCTGCGCTGTATCGCGAAGTGGTGCTGAAAGAAAAACCGGTGCAATCGCAGGATGGATTTATTCCGCTCGGGGCTCTGGCGAAACCGAACGGAAACGGCGCCCCCACCGCCAAGCCGGAAGTTGCCGAGCCGGTGGCAGGAGACTAGCAGACCCCAGTTCTCGGTTGTCGGTTCTCAGGACACGGGCTCCGAAATTCGGCTCCTGTGTTTCGCGTTGGCGCACTCTCGGAGGCGCTCGCTGCGGACCTTCACTCCGCCGGACCACCGACGGCGGCTATCCCTACACGGCTTCCGCCGGTTCGGTGGCCGTTTTCAGCGTGAGCCAGTCGGTGCGCACCCGCTCCCATTCCTGG
>JASHRE010000576.1 GCA_030037515.1 Candidatus Sulfotelmatobacter sp. | reverse complement strand
GTCTGTTTTTGCCGGTTCTTCGCCGGTCGGGCCGCCCGGCTGAGCCTCAGTTGGCGGAGCCTGGTCATTCTGCGACTCAGCCGACGACGGCGTTTGTGTGTCCGGAGCAGGAGTAGCGGGTGACGCTTGCGGAGGCTGCGGCTGGCCGACTTCCATGGGAGCGCTGGGCTGCTCTGATGGACCAGGGCCTTCGTCCGTGGTTTGCGCAAACGCGCTTAAACCAAACGAGGCCGCAACCAGGAATGTGAAAATCGCCCACCGCCATGATCTCTCGTGCTTCATAACAGGGTCTCCCAACCCGCGGGACTTGTAACTCTGGTGAAAATTCACAGAAACACAAAGGCAAATATCCTGCCAAACGGTTGCGAAAATCGACAGAATAAACACCTTGTTTTCAATGGCAAAAAGTTGTGGGAACGGCTTAGACGGTGGCCTAAAGACCGGGTTTGGCCGAGTACGGCCAACAGTGGTGGTTTTCAGCCACCTTCAAGTAAAAATTAGGATTCGCTGTTCAATGATGGGGCCAACTTTTCGGAGGGACTGATTCCGGTTGCCGGAAATTATGGTCACTCGTAGACGACGGGATCGAAGATCCCCATAACGCGCGCAGACGAACGTCGAGTTGGTGGAGGGCGTCAATTCCCGCCCACTGCTCGTCTTGTGTCGACTGCGTCGTTCAGAGCCGAGAGCGGTCGAGGGTCGACCATGCTCTCGGCTAAGAATGCGAATGCGAAAGAGCTCGCTAAGGCGACCAACAGACTTAAGTTTCGCATCGGCCGAATTTCGATTCGCGGCTTCGCAGCGACCGAAGGCAATCGTGCGTTCACCTGGCGACGCTTTCGCATCGGTAGTCTGTATTATCGAAGGTCTACGCAGACTGGCGTTTCCTATAGGAGCGGGCGAGCGACATGGCGGAGAATCAGCAGCGAGGAAGAAGCGATTGGCGCCTCGTCCTGCGGGCACTGCGGCATCGCAATTACCGGCTGTTTTTCGGCGGACAAGGGATTTCTCTGATTGGCACGTGGATGACACGCGTCGCCACCGGATGGCTGGTCTATCGCCTCACTGGATCGCCTTTTTTGCTCGGGCTCGTGAGCTTCGCCAGCCAGATTCCCATTCTCTTTCTCGGCCCGTTCGCCGGCGTCTGGGTCGATCGCCTGAACCGGCATCGGGTGCTTGTGGTGACGCAAATTCTCTCAATGGTCGAATCGTTTGCGCTGGCCGTGCTGGCGCTCACGCACCTCATCACCGTAGAGGAAGTGATCTGGCTGAATCTGTTCCAGGGCGTGATCAATGCCTTTGATATGCCGGCGCGCCAGGCGTTTGTCATCGAGATGGTCGTGGATCCACAGGATTTGGGCAATGCGATCGCGCTTAATTCTTCGCTGGTGAACGCGGCGAGACTGATAGGCCCGTCCGTCGCAGGATTAATCATTGCCGCCGTCGGCGAAGGCTATTGTTTTTTGATCGACGGCATCAGCTACATGGCCGTGATCGCGTCGTTATTAGCGATGACGATTGTGCGGCAAAGCGGGCATAAGCGTGAAAGCGTTCTCGCGGAACTGCGCGACGGCTGGGACTACGTGCGCGGGTTTCGCCCGATCTGGTCGATACTGTTGCTGTTGTCGCTCATCAGCGTGGTCGGCATGCCGTACACCGCGCTGATGCCGATCTTCGCGGGAAAGATCCTGCATGGCGGCGCTCACACTCTCGGATTTCTCATGGCTGCGATCGGCGTTGGCGCGCTCGTCGGAGCCGTTACCCTCGCCGCGCGAAAAACCGTATTGGGGCTGGGACGCCTGATTCCTATCACCTGCGCTGGGTTTGGCGCAGGATTGATGGCCTTCTCGGCATCGCGGTGGTTCTGGCTTTCGATGCTGTTGCTGGTTGGAACCGGCTACTGTTTCATGCAGGAAATGGCGGCGAGCAACACGATTCTGCAAACGATCGTCGAAAATGAAAAGCGCGGACGCGTGATGAGTTTCTATGCTATGTCGTTCCAAGGGCTCGCGCCATTTGGCAGCCTCCTGGCGGGTGCAGCCGCGGCCAGAATCGGCGCTCCGGAAACGCTCATGATAGGTGGTGGAATCTGCATTCTTGGCGCAGGCGTCTTTGCAATGCAATTGCCGGCTCTGCGGCGGGTGGTACGTCCGATCTACGTGCGCATCGGCATCATTCCCGAGTTGGTGGAGGGTATCAACACGGCATCAGTGCTGCAGGAACCGCCGCAAGAGTGAGAGCGTTCGCGCTGAACATCATCAGTCCCGATTTTTGTATTTCCCTCTCTTGCGCCCCTTGCCGAATGGCGTTGATCCTGATCTGCCCGCTGCGAACCGGGTGCGGAACTCTACCAGTGACAACGTCCTTCAAACATCTTGTAGCACCATGCCCCAAGGCGGCCGTTACATTTCTTTTTCCTCGTCGGCGATGCCGATCTTTGACAGGCGATAGCGCAGCGCGTTGCGTGACAATCCCAACAGGCGCGCGGCCTGGCTCTTGTTGCCGTTGGCACGGCGCAAAGCTTCCTGCACCATTTCGTCTTCCCATTGCTCAAGGGTCATGCCATCGGGAAGAAATGCATCGACGGCCGCGGGGGACTTCGCCGGCCGGGCATCAATGTGAATGTCGTCCGGCTCGAGCACATTCCCCTTGGCCAGCGCGCAAGCTCGTTCCACAATGTTCTGCAACTCACGCACATTTCCCGGCCAGTAATAATTCACCAGCATCTGCATCGCGGGCGGCGAAATGCTCTCGATCGTTTTGCCAGAATCGGTCGCAAACCGCGTGATGAAAAGATTCACGAGGTCGGGAATGTCTTCTTTGCGCTCGCGCAGCGGAGCGATATCGATCGGGACAACGTTCAGCCGGTAATACAAATCTTCGCGGAATGTGCCTTCTTCGAGCGCGGCGCGCAGATCGCGATTGGTCGCGGCAATGAGTCGAACGTCGACTTTGATTGTCTTCGTTCCACCCAGGCGCTCGAATTCGCGCTCCTGCAGTACGTGCAGAAGCTTCACCTGAATGGCCGCGGGCACGTCGCCGATCTCATCAAGAAACAGAGTTCCCTTATCGGCTAATTCGAACTTACCCGGCTTGCTTGCCGCCGCGCCGGTGAACGCGCCTTTTTCAAAGCCGAATAATTCACTTTCCAGCAAATTCTCAGGAATGGCGGTGCTGTTGATTTTCAGGAACGGACCTCGGGCGCGTTTTGACTTCTCGTGAATGGCCCGGGCGATCAAATCTTTGCCTACTCCGCTCTCGCCGCCAAGCAGGACGGTGGAATTCGTCGGTGCCACGCGTTCGACGGTCGCCAGCACTTCCTGCATCTTCGCGCTGCGCGCGACGATGTTCGGATGCGAATACTTCTTGCCCAGCGCTTCACGCAGCGACCGGTTCTCTTCCCGCAAATTGCGGACGTCCAGTTCCTTGTGAATGACCATCCGCATTTCGCTAAGCGAAAATGGCTTGAGAACGTAGTCGCTGGCGCCGGCTTTCATCGCCTCGACAGCGGTCTCGACAGAACCGAATGCGGTCATCACAACCACGGGCAGGGCGGCATTCTGACGCTTGACCGCCTGCAGGAATTCGAGTCCATTCATGCCGGGAAGTTTGAGGTCGGTCACGACCAGGTCGACGGGACCTTCGGCGAGCAACTTAAGAGCGGCTTCGGCGTCGCCTGCAGAAAACGTGGAGAAGCCGTCTTCGCCGAGATTCAACTCGAGCAGGCGCCGCATCTTCGCTTCGTCTTCAACAATCAGAATGGCTGGCATAGTTGAATATGTATGGCCCGTTGGGAATTCCACTTCTTGCAAAAGCGGCCAGAAGCGGGGCATTCACCGCACTGCTCTCCCATCCCTGGGATCGCCTCCCTATGAGATCACCATATGAGCCGCTTTTCCTGGCTCGACCATCTCGCCGGCCTCCGGGAAGAACATCACAAACCGTGCCCCCTTCCCGTTCGGGTCTTCCACGCGCACGAATCCATGATGCCCGTCCATGATCTTCGACACAATCGACAAGCCTAATCCAACCCCGGTTTTCTTCGTGGTCACAAAAGGATTAAAAATCTGTTCGCGCAATTCGACCGGGACTCCCGGCCCGGTGTCCTCAATCCGCACTTCAACGCCATGGCGTCGATTCGCGCTTGCCCGCGCAACTTTCACGCGCAGCAGGCCTCCGGTGGCACTCATCGCATCGAACGCATTCTGCACAATGTTGATGAAGGCCTGCTCACACAAACCCTCATCCACGGCGACCGCCTGCAGACCTCGTTCGTACTCTTTTTCCACCTGCACGGGTGCTCCTTTCCACAAGCTGGCAACATCGGTGAGCGCACGGTCGAGGATTGTGGTGATGTCTTGGGGCGCGAGATCGGCATGGAGGGGACGGGCGAAATCGAGAAATCGCGTCACCAGCGCGCTCAGCCGGTTGGTTTCGGTAGAGATGTAGCCGGCGAGCTCGGTGGCGATGGGGTTCGATTCTCCCAGCCTCTGACCGAGCATTTCCGCCGACCCCTTGATTACCCCCAGGGGATTGCGGATCTCGTGTGCCAATCCAGCGGAAAGCTGTCCGAGAGCGGCTAGGCGTTCCGATCGCCGCGCCTCGGCCTGCGCCTGCTCGAGACGGCGATTTGTTTCGGCCAGAGTTTCGGCCAATTCCTGATAGCGCTGCGTCTGACGCTTGCTCTCAACCACGAAACGATTCACAACCATTGCAGCTAGAAAAAAGAAGGAAATGCGGATGGCCAAAAACTCGTAGCTTTCGGCCCCAATCTCAAATTCGCGAAGCTCGGGATGGAGGGGAGGATAGAGGTAGGAAACGTACGTGGCTGAGGCCAGTGTGGTCCAAAGCAGAGTACCCCACGATCCGAAGTATTCGGCCGCAGTCATGAGCGGCAGATAGTAAATCGGGTAGTAGTAGCTGTTGATGCTTGGCTCATAGACCGTCGTCGTGTGTTCAATCAGCAGCATGGCCAATCCGATCTTCATGAGCACAACGTAGGAAGGTCCTCGCCGCGGCAGTCTCGACACCAGCCAATTTTCAGTCAGCTGCAGAAGCCCGAAGGCGAAAAGGATGACTTGCTTGTGAGGCTCGGTCCGTGGCGGCAGAAGAGCAAGCACCAGGAGAAACACCAACCACAGAGCATCCATCCAGTTGGCGCTGGTACGTTTCGCTTCGCTCATGGCTGTATCAGTTCCGGACGCAGATTCGGCTTCGCACCCCCGCCAAAAAATGAGCCGGGAGAGTCTTCCTGTTCCCGGCGGCATCTCTCTCGGTTGTCCGACTCGCAGGGCACATCTCCTGCGAACCTATCACATCGTAGCGAAACAAGTCAGCGCCAGCTCAATGCTTATTGGGAGGCTGGGAGTGCGATTCCGGCTTCGGCTGCGACTGCGGTTTCGGTTGAGGCGTACTAGACCGCTGCTGCTGCCACTGATTGAACTTCTGTGCTTGCTGCTGTTCCTGTTCCGGACTGCGCTCCTGGACCGGCGGCGCTGGCCGCACCAGCGGATGCGATTCCTGCGGCGCAGGACGAGATTGCTGCGGCGGCGAACGGAATCCGTTTGGACTTGGCCGAGGTTCGTTCCGATTGAGGTTTTCCGGCTGAGCGTTATGTTCTTCCGGTTCCGAATTGCCTTGTGCTTCAAACGTTCGCGGCTGCGCGTTCGGCTGTACCTCGACCTGCGAGTTTCCGTTCGAGGTCTGGCCAATGGAACGGAAGCCTTGCTGATTCGGCTGAGGTTTTCCCGGAGTCGTTGGCGCGGGTTGGGCTGGAGCGGCGGGACGAAGCAGCGCCTGTTGATTCAAGTGTCCGCCGGCCTGCGCTTGCCGTTGCTCGATTGACCGCGGCGGCGGGGGCGGCGTCCTCACTGCAACAACTGGCCTGTTGATCACCGCTGCTGGTGGCGTCACGGAAACCGGGCGTCCCCCACCGATTACACTGGTTTTCACCGGTTCAGCGGGGACAACGTGGCTGACGGGGGCCGATGCAATCTCACGCGCATCCACGTGCATCAGGTTCTGCGCCGCCGGACGCGCATTCACGAACGCGTCGCGCGAAACGATCGTTACTCCGTTCGTCACGTGCTGGTTTACGTACGTAATGTTGTTCACGGTGGTCTTGTTGATGATGACCGCGTTGTAGACGTTCGTCACTTTCGTGATGGTCACCGAGGTATTCGTGACGTTGACGTTGTTCATGTACGCGCGACTCACGGGATAGGCGGGAGCATAAACTTCGCCCGGCGCAAGCGGGAACCATCCCACGCCAACGCCACCGGAGAAGTGAAATCCGGGTCCGCCGCCAACGAACGCGACCAGCGCCGGCGCCCACACCGGACGCACGACCACTGGCCCGGGAACCCAGAACCATCCGTTGTTCACAAAGGCCCAGCGTCCGTAGTGGAAGGGCGCAAATCCCCAGGGCTCATTTTCCACCCAAGTCCAGCCCCACGGCCCGACCCATATCCAGTGTCCGAAGCGATACGGGGCCCATCCCACGGCGATGGCGGTGGGCTGCCAGCACTCGCCGTATCCCGGCACATAGCTCCAATTGCCGTTGTCGTCGAGGTCCTCGTATCCGGTCATTTCCCGCGAAACATAGTTCGCCGAGTCGGCCTCATCTTCGCCAGAGTCGCGATCGAAGGCCCAGTTGTCAAAATCATCCTGCGATGGAACTTGTTCCAGGTCGTAATCCAGATGATCGCTGCCCGTGAAGGTAGCGGACTGGCCGGCAATCACGTTGTACGTGAACCCGCCGCCGGTCACGCGTCCGCGGCCGTGCCATACGCTCGTGATGCTCTGCGAGCCATCCTCGCTGACATCCACGCGGTACTCGCCGGGCTGCAGCAGAGTGAAGGCGAGATTGGGCGTATCGATTTCGTATATATCGTCGTCGTCGACGTGGCGCACGCGAACCATCAGAGATCCTTGCGCCAGGCGAATCTGGGTCGTTGTGTCGTCGAGGTTGAGGAACGTGATGCCCGTCTTTGCATCAAGGCGGATCGCCGCCGATCCGACATGAACTTCAGCACGGGAATCCTCGTCGGCCCACAGATCGTCGCCAGTCACCAGCGGACGGTTGGGAACTGCCGTGACCCAGTCGTCTTCGCCCGCGGGACGCAACGACAATGAGCCTTGGGAATAGTTCAGCCGGCCGACACGCGTGGGGGGATCTTGGCTCTGATCATCCGTGTCGTCCTGCCCCCGAGCGATCGCGGAAAGTTGGAAAACAAAGGCAAGTCCTGCGAGAGAGAACATTGCGAAGCACAGTTTTCGATTCTGCATAATCACGCCCCTGAGCATGTAACGTATACGCCGAATTTTCTCACATATCTGCAACCCCAAAGCGGTCTTTAAGTTTTCGCAGTGACGGAAGTGCTTCATCTTGTGCAAATTCGGGTCTGTACGGATTTGTAAGGATTTGTGGGAGTTTGTAGGGCAGATGCATTCCTGCGCTGCCTCGCGTTGCGAGCCTCCGTGCGGGCCATTCTCATCGCGCCGTTTTGTTGCAGGACAGGGATGTTGACTCACTGACCGCCGATTCATCGCAATATCCAGACCTAGTGTTCGGGTAAGCTTGGGTTAAAATGCGGGAAGGTTCACGGCCACGGAGGCCACCATGCGTCTGCCCACCAAAGCGTGCGTCATGACAGCAGTTCTGACCGCTTCGCTCACCCAGTACGGGCAAGAGCCGCAACGCTTCTCTGATCCCAATTTGCTGGCGAAACTTTCCTTCGATAGCTCCGGCGTTGTACTTAGTCGCGGAATCCAGCATATTTGCATGGCGGTCTCGCGGGACGGAACTTTTCGTATGATGCGCAGGCCGGACCCTGCCAGATTGACCGAACGTATCCAAGGAGCCATGTCAGGGGAGCAACTTGAACAGTTAAAGGCGCTACTGGATTCGTCTGATCTCCGCTCTTTCTCGGGAAATCACAGCGGTATCATTCGTCAATCTGCCGAGACCTTCGCGGTTGAGATTCCGATCCCGGACAAACAAGTGAGCGATGGCGCTCTCCACATCCAGTGGGTAAATGGCGACGGCAAGAGTCCGTTTCCGCCGCCGGTGAACAAAATCTTCGACTGGCTCAATCATTTCGAGCCCGTGAATGCGAAGCCGCTTGCAAATCTAGAGTTTCAAGATGTGTGCCCCTCCGTCGGACTGCAGCGTCTTCAGCCCTCCGTCGCGTCAAACGCGCCGTGAACGCCGGCCAGGCCGATCCACAACGCCCGAAGTAGTCTTGTTTGACGATTTGTCGCCTCGTCCGTACCCTGTAGTGTGAGTTCGAAAACATCTGCAATGTCCCACCTGCGCGTCGCCGATGACATCACGCAACTGGTCGGCGAAACTCCCATGCTGCGGTTGAAACGGCTGGTTCCATCCGGATCGGCCGACGTGTTTGCCAAGCTTGAATATTTGAATCCCGGCGGCAGCGTGAAGGACCGGGCGGCGATCGGCATCATTCGCCGCGCCGAGCAGGACGGCTCTCTGCAACCCGGAGGCACGATCGTCGAAGCGACCGCGGGAAATACCGGCATCGGCCTCGCCCTGATCGGGGTGAACCGGGGATACAAAGTCAATCTGTTCGTTCCAGAAAATTTCTCGCAGGAAAAAGTCACGATCATGCGGGCGCTCGGTGCCGAGGTCGAACGCACGCCGGAGGAAGAGGGCATGTCCGGGGCGATACGTCGCGCCAACCAACTTGTCGCCAAGGTTCCAAAGGCGTTTATGGCCGGGCAGTTCGAAAATATGGCCAATCCCGACTACCACTACGAAACCACGGCCCAGGAAATCTTCGAGCAGATGCAGAGCCGCATCGACGCCGTCGTCCTCGGCTGCGGCACGTGCGGGACATTTACCGGCGTGGCACGTTTTCTGAAAGAGAACCTGCCGCGCGTGCTGACCGTCGCAGTTGAAACTCAGGGATCGATCCTGTGCGGCGGTGAACCCGGTCCCCACCAGGTTGAGGGGATCGGTGTGAGCTTCATTCCAAAAACCTTTGATCGCTCGGTTTGCGATGAAATCATGACCGTGAATGACGATGACGCGTTCGATACCGTCCAGCAGCTCGCTGCCAAAGAAGGAGTACTGGCGGGGTCGAGCGGGGGAGCGGCG
>JASHRE010000575.1 GCA_030037515.1 Candidatus Sulfotelmatobacter sp. | reverse complement strand
CAGTGCGCTGCCGCGTATTGCTCACCACGCCACTGGAGTCATTCGTGATCGGTCCGACAATCGTGGTGAGCCGCGGCCTTCTCGATGTGCTGCCCAATGAGGCTGCGCTGGCCGGTGTGCTCGCGCACGAATTGGCGCACATTATTCTGGGTCACTCACTGGCCGCACAATACTTGTCGGAATTTAATCTGCCGTTTTCGGATCTGAAGGTCTTTTCCAAATTCAACTTTCGATTCGATCCCGCGCAGGAGGCTGAGGCTGACAAAAAGAGTCTGGTGCTGATTGCGAACTCACCTTACAACGACACCACGAGCTCGGCCCTTTTTCTGAACGCTGTCGAAGTCCGCTCGGCGCAACTACCCAATCTATTGCACGGGCGGTTCAGCAACGATTTCGCTGGCACACATCTGGCCGAAATGCAGGGGCTGACCAATTTTGCCAGGACGCAAATGAACCGGACCGATCAACTGGTTGCCTCGCCCCTTGGCTCCCGCATTAAGGTCGATCCATGGTCGGACCGTATTGAGATGCTAAAGCCCACACCAGCGCAAGCGCCGTCGGCGGCGGAGAAGATACCGTTCGAGGTATCCCCGTTTTTCCCTCACCTCAAGCGGCTGGAAGAAAAACGCTGACTAACTGAAGTCGGGTCTGCGTGTACATCTCCGATTGACCAGGCTCGAACGTCGATGGGGAAGTGAGTGCGATAGATATTTGTTGGCTTACAACTCTTGACGACGCCAACCTTGTCATAGACGGGATGTTTTAGGCCGAACGCCAACATGCCTGGCAGCGCCGATGGGACGCCAGTTAAGAAATCCCTTTCTGCCGCTTCAGCAGCCCCGGGAATATGCAACCCACAATCCGAAACATTGCAGATGGCAAAAGTGTTTTCTACCAGTATGTTGTGGGGCGAGCAGCGGATAGACTCACTCAAACCCGGGAGTCCGTGAGGAGAGACGGTATGAGTTGGAGCAAGGAAATCAGAGGCACTCATCGCCCCCATTAAAAATGATCTTGAGTGGGCGGACAGCCCGCGAGAGACAAAGCGATTGTCCGCACACTCGACGATGTGATTGCCCTTGCGCGAGAGTTGAGCCTGGTGCGGACCGACATTATTTTCCGCGGGTTGCGCTCGGAAATAGGGGTTGGACGACGCAGGCGCGAATTTGTTAGCGGATCTTATCGGCGCGTCCTCGTGTGCCATGAGAGAACGGAGTTTGGGCCAGAGAAATTTCTTCGGGGAAACACTCTGGCCCTCGGGGCTTGCGAATGCGAGTCGTGGCCGATCACAGCCCGCGCGTCGCAGCGTCGGCTTCGTCGGCCAACTGTTTAAGTGTTTGGAAGAACTTCGCAGACTGACCGAGGAACAGACCATCGCCGGTCAGCGCGGCTACAGCGGCCTTGGCGCCCGCAAACCTGTCATCACTCGGCCGAATCACCGCGCAGCGTGGCAAATCCGGATTGATGAATTCCGAGGGCACCGGGAAAATCAGGCTCGGTTCGACCAGGTCGGCCTGCAGCGGTGGTTTGGTGAAGAAATTCGAAAACGATAATCCAGAGATAGCGTCGGTGAACGGCGCAATTGGTGCCTGGACTCCATTGCCCGAAAAATCTACCCATTCGATAAAGTGCGCGACTTCGTCTCCGCCAATCCCGAGTGTGATCTTCAATACTTCCAGACTGCTGACTTTCTGGCTCAGCGCCGCATAGAGGCTCGATCCGCCTTGTTCGATCGTTCCGAAGTGAAACGCCGCCACGTTCGCGATCGCCTGAATATGGTCGTTGCCGGGAAAGTTAGGATTGGAAGCGCCGTTGAAATCGTCGTCGTCCCGCGGAATAGCTGTAACATTCTGAAGTTTGAGCGCCTGAGGAAAACTGGCGCCCAAATCTGGATTCGTGGCGCTGCGATAGCGGACGTACCAACTGGTGTCGACGTTGAGATGCATAAGGTTCGTAAGTCGTCCGATATCCTGTGCGCCGGTCGCCTGGCTGCCGGTGAGCGTTCGGAACTCGTCGAGATTCACGGGATCGGCGTCCTTGGACTGAAGATAACCGTTCAGAAAAGTTGCGTGACTAATCTCGTCGAGCGTGTTGCTGGCAATGTATTGCGGACCATCAGGATCAAGATTCGACAAAGCGACCTGATAATTGTTGAGTTGCTGGCCGGGATCGATCTCGATGGGCGGATTGTCACCAATGCCTCCCAGTTCCGCGTACTGCGTCCACAGATCGCTCTCGATAAGTTCAGCAGCGGCAAGGAACCGAAGAATGGCAATGTCTCCGTCTGTGAGGTTGGTTGCACTGGCCTGGGCAAACGCGGGTTTCCCAGTTCCCACCAACGTGGCACCTACGGTGGCTGCACCGGCGACCATCGCTCCTTGTTTTAAGAGCGACCGGCGACTTACTGGGCGAGTTAGCACACTTCTTGTCATGTCCATGGAACTGCTCTCCTCATTACTGTGGTGGCTGAAAATTTGGGCCGACTCGCAACTGTAGTTGTATTGGCGCGAGGAGGATGTCATCGATAAGTCAAATCATTGTCGTATTGATGAGAGAGTGAGATCGCAGTTTCTCGAAGACCAGACCAAGCAGGCATCTCCAGGCATCAATCCAGGAAATCGCACCAGCATAATCCGCACCGATCGTGGCCGCTAAGTTAGTTCCGGGTGCACTGCCATCGCCCTTAGGCGCTGGTTCTGTCGCCCCTTGTAGCTTCACGGTGCCCAACGCACAAACTCAATGCCGAGTGCCCATCTGAACATGGATGACCTTAAGAAGATCGGAAAGCCCACAGCAACCTGCCCCAAGGGGATTGCAAGCTGCTTGTACCAGTCTCGCCAACCCGGGGGTCTGCTGGGAGAGAGGCTGCCTCGCTGTAGCTGTCAAAACAATCGCGACTACGCCCAAAATCCGCGGAAAAGGCAAAATGGAACTCGGAAGCTTGCGCTATCTGACTTGGTAAATTTAAAAAACTGTCTGCCGCCGCCGAACAAAGGTTAAAACTTACTTGGTATCTTCTGCTTCGCTTGCGGAATCATTCCCTTTGCCCAATAGGTGGTCCTCGACAGAACAGTTGTTTGCGGCAATGACTCTCGCAAATGTACCTCAATCTGATGGAGCCCCGGATGAGGTTCCTGGGGCGCGAAGCTCAGCAGGTAGCGGCCGTGCAGGTGATTATTGAAATCAACCAGGCGAGTCTCAAACCCTTTCCGAGTTGTGAACAGCTCGTACTCCCCTCCGGTCATCTCCGCAATTGCCTTGGTAATATTTTTCTTCATCGCATTCCTCGCCATCAGAAGAGTGCCGATGATGTCGGGAGGCGCATCCCAGTAAGCCTCATCTCTGTTCGCGCCTCGTTCGGTATCCAGCACCTGTGAGAGCGATGGCGAGAACCCGAGCGCGTAGACGACGGTGTTGCTGTCTCCGATCGCGGCTACGACGTCATCGGTTTTGGTCACATGACTGCCATGATCGCGATTTTCGCTTACCAAGAGCAGCACCCGCTGGCGGTCTGCTGGCTCGTTTTCGAGCAAGCGAACGGAGAAGTCCACGGCATCTCGAATTGCTGCTCCGTTATCGCCTGGTTGCAGATTCTTGAGATCTTGATAGATCGATGTTTCATCATCGCTGAAGTTCTCGACCAAACGAACGCGACTATCAAATTCCACCAGCGCCAGCCGGGATCGGAGTTGATCAAACACGGCCGTCAGCATTGGGCCGATGCCGCGCATCCTTGAATATTCCCGCCACGCCCGGCGCCCAGTCTGAACTGCCACCACCACCGACGCTGGCTCTGACTCTGCAAACTCGTCCAAATGCACCGCCTGCTCTACTCCGTCATCCTCGATCACGAAATCGCTTTGATCCAAGCCGTAAACGACATGGCCTTGTGAATCCTTCACCAGAGTGGGTACCAGCACCACATTGGACTGAATTATGTGGTGATCTTTCTTATGTTGCAGTGCGACGCAACGATTACTATTGATGCGTGTTTCAGGACACGGAACAGAACATAATTTCGCGATCTGCAACCGGAGAAAGGCGCCATCGCCGAACTGTGGCGATGCTTTTAGTTGCACTGATGGTGGCCTTGGCTGTTTGTTGCAGTGCTCAGGAAACAAAGCCTGGCGCCGCAACTAGTAGCTCTGATCTGGCCGCATTCTTGGCCTTCGAAGTAGCGCCTGCAGGCGATATGCCTGGTGGCTGGGGTGGAGGCCCCGCAGGGACTATCTTCGCGGACGACAAGATCATCCACAGCGGACGATGGTCAGCTCGCATCGAACGCCATCCGAATAGTCCAAGCCAGTTTTCTACAATTACAAAATCCATCCCAATTGATTTTTCCGGCGCAACGATTGAGTTGCGTGGCTTCCTGCGTACGGAGGATGTGGACAACTTCGCAGGCTTGTGGATGCGCGAGGATGGCGAATCCCCATCTCTTGCCTTCGACAATATGCAGAGTCGTCAACTCAAAGGAATCACTCCATGGACTGAATACGTAATCAAGCTACCGGTTCACCCAGAAGCGAAGCAGCTTTTTTTCGGCGTGCTTCTTGCCGGCAGTGGGAAGGCGTGGGCTGATGACCTGCAATTGCTCGTGGATGGCAGGCCAGTGTGGGAGGCTCCAAAGGCGGTTAGGGCAAAAACAGTTTTTGACGATGACCGCGAGTTCGACGCTGGTTCTCGAGTCTCAATGAATGAGCTCACAAACGTTCAAATCGATAATCTCGTCTTATTGGGGAAAGTTTGGGGATTTCTGAAGTACTACCATCCCAGCATCACGTCCGGTGATCGTCACTGGGACTATGATCTGTTTCGCGTCCTTCCCGCAGTTCTGGAAGCACGCGATCACTCCTCGGCAAACGCCGCTCTGTCCAACTGGACCGACAAACTGGGAACGGTCAATCCGTGCGATCCTTGCGTAAAAATGGGCGACGCCGACCTGCAGTTCGGTCCCGATCTGGATTGGATTTCAGATGCTAGAGTTCTAGGAGCCGATCTTAGCCACAGCTTGAGCAAGGTTCGCGATAACCGATCAGGCAGGCAATTCTATGTATCCAAGATTCCGGGAGTCGGCAATCCATCCTTCAACCACGAGTTGGCGTACGCCGACATAAAGCTCCCGGATTTTGGATATCAGCTTCTCGCTCTTTATCGATTCTGGAATATCGTTGAATACTGGTCGCCGTATCGTGATGTGATGGGAGAGGATTGGAACAGAGTACTAGCGGAGTTCATTCCCCGAATCGCGCTGGCGAAGAATCCTGACTCCTATAAGAAGGAGTTGCTGGCTTTGGTTGCAAAGGCCAACGATGGCCATGCGAACGTGTGGGGATCGCTCGACATCCGGCCACCAGCCGGCAAATGCCAATTGCCGGTGAATGTGCGCTTCGTTGAAAATCTTCCAACCGTTAGCGGATTTACATCGCCTAAGCCAAACGACAATGTTGCACTTGAGATCGGGGATATAGTCACGCAACTCGATGGCGTCCCGATATCCAGATTAATCGAGAGTTGGAAGCCGTACTATGCAGATTCTAATGAAGCTGCGCGGCTGCGAGACATCGGTCGAGCAATGACTCGCGGTGAATGCGGTGATACTACTGTTGAAGTTCGACGCGGAGGTCAACAACTCAAGATCAAAGTTGAACGAGTACCTCCTCCGCCAGTCGATTCTGGCAGTTACACGCATGACCTGCCTGGTCCGACTTTTCGTTTGCTGTCCAAAGATGTCGCTTACCTCAAACTTTCGTCAGTGAAGTCCGCTGACTGTGCCCACTATGTAGAGGAGGCGGCGGGTACGAAGGGACTCATTGTTGATATCCGCAACTACCCTTCGGAGTTTGTGGTCTTCTCTCTGGGTTCGCTTCTCGTGGATAGCGAGGTCTCATTCGCGCGATTTACAGAAGCAGACTTGTCCACTCCCGGAGCCTTTCACTGGTCGAACGTCGTGACCCTCACTCCTCAGAAACCGCATTATTCCGGGAAGGTAGTGATCTTAGTCGATGAGACTTCAATGAGTCAGGCTGAGTACACAAGCATGGCTCTCCGAGCCGCGCCCGGATCGATCATCGTTGGCAGTACCACAGCAGGAGCCGATGGTAACGTCTCGCCATTCGCGTTGCCTGGAGGGCTGCGCACGATGATCAGCGGCATCGGGGTTTTCTACCCTGACAAAGGACCCACGCAACGAATTGGCATTATTCCGAATGTTCAAGCGAAGCCAACCCTCGCGGGAATCCGTGCTGGAAGAGACGAAGTGCTGGAGGAAGCCGTACGGCAGATTGTCGGTGAGCAGGTTCCTCGCAAAGATATCGAGAACATGGCCAACCCTCATCCATAGCCTTTTCATACTCTCGAACCGGCAGAACAATACATTACTTTCTGGACAGAAAAGAGAAGCAGCGGCAGCCTCCTGTGCAGGAGGATTCCATGTTCAATACTCTTTACGCCTGTCCACGCACAATCGCTCGTCACGAAAATGCTCCATTGGCTGAATCACGACGCCGTTATCTCGAGCATCTGGCTGCCCAAGGAGCCGCGACCCACACAATCAGGGCCGCTGCCGGTGTCATCTATCGCGCCACAACGATGATGAAACTGGACGAGTCCAGCCCGGTGGAACGAAAAGAGGTCGAGCGAGCGGCAAAACGCTGGGCTCACCGTTGGTACCGCAACGCCAGCAGCCGTGGGCCCGACCAAACCGACAAGGACTTCCGGCAGACTACCTGCAACTGGCTACGATTCGCCGGTCGGCTCCGTGAATCAGATCGTCCGCAAGTTCCACATCAGCAGGAGATCGATGCCCTTTGTCGCTACATGGATGTGGAGCGGGGTCTTTCGCCAGCAACGATTGCCACTCAGCGCCACTACTTGAAACAGTTCTTCCAGTACCTGAGAAAGAAACAACTCAGCGCGCTCAGGCTTACGGATGTGGAACGATTCCTTATCTTTCTCGGCAAAAAGGGTTGGACTCGCGCGGGAATCCGCGGCATTGCCTACTATCTTCGGATGTTCTTCCGCTACGGCGAGCAAATGGGTTGGACAAGGCCTGGAATAGCTGATGCCATTCGCGGCCCGCGCGTTTATCAGCATGAACAACTACCGCTCGGCCCTTCGTGGCCGGATGTGCAACGGCTTCTGGCCAGCACGGAGACGAGTCGTAAAGCCGACATTCGCGACCGTCCTATCCTCTTGCTGCTCGCGGTATACGGATTGCGTGTTGGTGAGGTTCAGCGGATTCGTCTGGAAGACATACACTGGGAACAGAAGACGATCACAATCACAGCGACAAAGCAGCGCCGCTGGACTCGTGTTTGTCCGCTCATTCCTTCAGTTGCCGAGGCCATTGCACGGTATATCCGCGAAGTGCGGCCACAA
This sequence comes from Candidatus Sulfotelmatobacter sp., assembly GCA_030037515.1. Lineage (GTDB taxonomy): Bacteria > Acidobacteriota > Terriglobia > Terriglobales > Acidobacteriaceae > Sulfotelmatobacter. The sequence continues at coordinate 2,577 of JASHRE010000575.1, read as the reverse complement.
CGTACGGAGTATCGTGAAATCTTTCTCCGGTTGAATGCGCCGCGCCGTCCGTTCCGACATGGCGGCCTTTACGGAATCGTGGCGACGCGATTCCAGCGGCTTGGCATCAAGTCTCCACGCACGGGTCCACACTCCCTGCGTCACGCGTGTGCCACCCATCTACTTTCTCAGGGCCTCACCCTGACCGAGGTTGGAGGTCACCTCGGCCATCGCTCGCTTGATTCCACTCGTGTTTACGCCAAGGTGGACATGCCGGCGCTGCGCGAAGTTGCCAATCTGGATCTGGGAGGACTGCTATGAAACTCTGTGACGCCATATCCAGGTACGTCTCCTACAAGCAGGCAATCGGAATGGTTTTTGTAACGGAATCCACAATCCTGCGTGCTTTCATGGAGAAGGTAGGTCCGAATACACCGATCGCGAAGATCGACTCTGACGCCACGCTTCAGTATCTCAATGGTCGCGGTCCCATTACCCTGTTCTGGCACCGTAAGCACGATGCGCTGACCGGCCTTTGGAAGTTCGCAATCCAGCACGGCTGGACAGATCGTTCACCGTTGCCTGCGCGTCGCCCCAAAGAGCCCGCCCCTTTCATCCCTTACATCTACTCGCGAGAGGAACTCAGGAGACTGCTCGACGGGACATCAACGTATCAACACAAGTGGCGCAAGCTGGAACCGGTGACTCTACGGGCCATCCTCTTACTAATGTACGGGGCTGGCCTTCGCACCAGTGAACCGCTCCGCCTCACGTGCGCCGATGTCGACTTGACAGAAGCAATCGTTAGCATACGATTCACGAAGTTTTACAAAAGCAGACGCATTGCACTGAATGGCCAGTTGTTGCAAGTACTCACCGAATACGACAACAATCGGCGCCAGACCGGCCAGTCACGCAACGGGCCTGAGCCGTTCTTCACCTATAAAAGCGGCGATCGGGTACAGCGGTTTGTTCTGGAAGATGCATTCCTTCGATTGCGAAAGCATGTCGGCATCACGCGTAACGCTCGATACCAGCCACGCCTTCATGATCTACGTCACTATCTACCCTCCCTGACTATGTCTTGCAAATCTGCGAGGGCCCGATTTTCCCGGCCTCGACTTGAAGCGTTATAGACATATTCTGAGCTCCTTCTACTAGCCCGCAGAGTCGGGGAAGGAGTTCACATGAAGTGCATCGTCAACAACCAAGTGGTTCTATCGCGACCGCCGGAAGGCCCGCTCGCGGCACAGATCGGCTCGTTTGCAGAATCTGTGACTGAGCAGGGATACAGTTTGGCATCGATTCATCGACAGGTTTTTGCTCGCTGCAAGTTTTAGCCGATGGCTTCAGCAGAATCAGGCCGTTCACGAATATCTGAGCCTACGCCGCAGTTTGGGGTTCAAGCTGCAGGATGCAGGCAAGGGATTGCTTGATTTCGTCACCTTCATGGAGCACCACCGCACTTCCTACATCACCCAGGCATTGGCGCTCGCTTGGGCTCAACAACCCGTAAACGTCCAACCCGCGCAGTGGGCGAAACGACTAAGTTTCGTTCGCGGATTCGCGCAGCATCGTAGTGCCACCGATCCACGAACCCAGATTCCTGCCCAGGGCTTGTTGCCATTTCGCCCGAAACGGGCGCGGCCGTACCTGTACTCGGACGATGAAATTCGAAGGTTACTACGCGCTACTCTCGACTTGCCCTGTCGTTGTGACGCCAGCAAACTGCGACCTTGGACTTACCATGGTCTGTTCGGACTACTGTATGTTTCCGGCCTACGTCTGGGCGAAGCGCGCAGTCTCGAGCTTCAGGACTTGGACCTTAAAGCGGCGGTGCTGACGATCCGCAGCGGCAAGTTTGGCAAGTCTCGACTCGTGCCTTTGCACCCATCGACGTGCAAAGTACTGGCTGACTACATCGCGCGACGCAAACGTCATTGGGCGGGGCGGCCGGTGTCCTCCTATCTGTTCGTTTCCAACTGGGGCAATCGTTTGGATGGCGGAGAGATTCATCGAACGTTCTATGCCTTGTCCCGGCAGATCGGTCTGCGCGGCATATCCGACCATCACGGGCCACGTCTGCATGACATGCGGCACCGCTTCGCAACCAACACACTGGTAACGTGGTATCGGTCCAACCTAGATCCAGAACGCCTCCTGCCGATCTTGTCCGCCTACCTCGGTCATGTCCACGTCGCGGACACGCAATGGTATTTAAGCAGCTCCCCGGAGCTGATGCGAGAAGCCATGCGCCGGCTCGAGCATCGATGGGAGGATCGGCCATGCCCCCCCCGATCACCCTGGCTGCGCTTTTGCAGCGTTTCTTTACCCAGCGCTTGATGCAGCAGCGCCAGGCAAGTCCACACACCATCAGTTCCTATCGCGATTCCTTCCGTCAATTCCTGAAGTTCGTTCAGCAGCGGCTGCGCAAGCCGCCGTCACGCCTGACCTTCGAGGAGATCGATGCCCCCTTGATCGTGGCTTTCTTGGATGAACTGGAGAAGCACCAAGGCGTGAGCGTTCGCAGTCGTAATCTGCGCCTCACGGCCATTCACTCCTTCTTTCGATTCGCGGCTTTCGAGGCACCAGCCCATT
>JASHRE010000574.1 GCA_030037515.1 Candidatus Sulfotelmatobacter sp. | reverse complement strand
GCCGAAGAGGTTGACGTGGTCGTTGAAAGAACCGGCCTCCTGATAAGCGCGTAATGCGCGGCTCAGCCTAAACATGCGGCACCTTCCGCAAAGAAAGGGGGACAAACTTTAGCGGGTCATATTGCCGCCGGGTCTTGGCGGAGTTGAGCACGAGGCGGAGAATTTCAGGATCAGTCTTGGTCGCCCCCCGCGCGAACGCATAGAGCAGAACGAACATCAGGATGCCCCCGAACAGTGTGTGGAGCAGGTTGAAGACTCCGGCTCCCATCACCAGCGCGACGAAAAACAGCTTGCGCTCGGCCCCCAGCAGAGTGAGAGGGCTGTTCAGAGAACGAAAAACCGGGTTGATACGTCGCGCCATGAGAGACCTCCGGGACCGAGTGTGGCCGAGGAGAATCGGCGTTCTATCCAAACAGCCATGACATGAAATTCACGGCGCCGACCGCCATGCCAACTCCGAAGATCACGCCGGCCAAGGTGCGTTTGGCCGCACCTTCGCCAAAGGCGAACATCAGGCCGCCAACCACGATGGCCACCAGGGCAAGGCCGGTCGCAATGGGACCGGTGAATGCGGTTTGTAGAGCCTGAACGGCTTGCGTCCAGGGGGAACCGCCGCTCTGAGCGAATCCCGGCGCGGCAGCCACAACACAAAAGGCGGATACGACGACGCTTTTGCCCCAGAGATGATGACGCTTGTGAATCCTCGAACCGAGTAATTTCAGCCAGCAAGAAGTAGCCATGATCCAACAATCCTCCTTCGCGCAGCGATCTCAAGTTTCTTCGTCCGACCAGGACAAAGGAGCCGAGCACGGAGCCGATGCAGCCAGCGCCGCTGGTCCAATTTCGCGGCGCAGTTCCGGCAACGTTTTGTAAAGTCCCTGGGTGCGGGTTCGACGAAAGCGTCCTTCACATTCCTATTCAGTTCGAACAAGCCAGAAACGGACGGAGTGCAATCAAGATTTTTTTGTGGTTCAGGCGACGTGCTTCCGTTGCACATTTTGGTGGAGAAACGATCGTGCGCTCTTGACGGGAACGGGCTGGGCAGCTTGGCGTAGCTTCTCGATGACACGCAAGATGCGATGCCGGAAGGCTCCTTCTGACTGTCCCTCGCGGATAGCAAGTTGCTCGGCCGGAACCTCGTGAAGCTTGAATGAAACAAGGAGTTCATGTTCGCTCTCGGTCAGCAACCCGTCCCGCAGCGACCGTCGAAGTAGCGCGTCGAGTTCGAGCGAGGTGCCGAGCCCGCCTTCCGGGCTAGTCCGCACGGGAGGTTCGTTGCCGGCGTCCATCTCTTCAAACGAGGAAGCTCTCGCCTCCCGAATCGCCCATCGGAACACATTGCGGCGTAAGGACTGCGCGATCGCGAAAGCAAAGTAGGATTGGCGCTTGCGCAGCTCAGCGGACTCGAGAATCTCGAGAGCCGAAGTGACGATGTGCTGCTCAACATCGTCCCCCGCGAGAGTCGAGAAACGGGAGCTCACGATGCGGCTGGTGCGGTGCAAGGTGGGTACCAGAGCCACGAGCAACAGGCGGCGGATGAAGTCGCAATGCATGCTTGCGCGGAGTCGCAGCAGTTCCCCGAGAATTTCGTCGGCGCCTCGGTGGTCATCAGTTGCACCCGAGCGCCGCAGTTCTTCGAGAAGGTCCGAGGCGGTCGGGAAACGAAGCAACAAAGGACTGGTTGCGGCGAGGTTTTGATAAGCTCGAAGTTGACGTTCGCTGTTCAGTTCCTGAAGTAGATTCTTTTCCAGGTTGCAAACCAGACATTTACATCCGCCCTTCATATTCACCACCACAATCTATCGTCCAGGCAGCGGAAAATCGCGCCCGCGTCGACCACGACACATACTGGCGCATGTGGGGCGCGGCACGATCAGTTCTCTGCGTGGCGCCCGTGATGCGGGACAAGCAAAGACGGAAGAAAGCGACACCGGCAGAATCGCCAGCGTCATTTGACAGTTCGGAATGATTTTCAATTCATCCGGTCGTTGTCTGGAAGGTCTTGGCTGACGGCGAGAACACAGGCTTGACCATCAAATTGGATCTTATCGGCGGAACAGGCACTTACTTTGACATGGCCGGATTTGGTGCGCAGCCGGGTGATGATATCTCGGACGGAGCCTCCCTGCTGGAGTTGCATGATGATCAGAATCCGGTCCTCGGGGTCTTCCCAGATTCCGAGTTCACCGACCGTGCGTCCGATCACCTCTGCGCGGGCGTAGCCATAGCGCCATTCAAAGGCTTCATTCACGTCAAGAAAGCGCCCTTCGTTCAGCGTTGTGATCGATAAGGGAATCGGGCTTGCCCGAAACACTTTTTGAAATTTCTCCTCCGAAATCTTCCGGTCTCCTTCGGATTGCAACAGGGCTGCTTCGGTCTGTCTCAGGTCTTCGAGCCGCTTCTCAAGTTCGGCACCGTAAATTTGCGCGGTTTGATAGAGGCGGGCATTCTGAATGGCAGCGGCAGCCGGGATGGCGAGCATTTCCGCTCGCCGGAGATGATCGGCCGTGTAGAGGTTTGGCTGGGTATGGCCGATCGAGAGCATTCCGAGGTACTGATCGGTGGCAATGAGGGGGACGGAAAGCCAGGAGCGCAGGTGGTCGTGCCCTTTAAAGGTTTGCCACTCCTGCTCTTGCGCTGTATCACCGATCAACACGCTCGCGTGACCTGCGAGAACGCGCTGCAAGATAGGTGACTCGTCGGCGTTGAGCGTCAGCGGGTATTTCGATACCGGGTTCTCTTTTTCCGGGCACACGCGCTCGCCCAATGCCAGAACGTGCGGGCCGCCGTCTGGCACCAGGATGCGCGCACACGTATAGGGTACCAATTCTCCGAGAGAGCGGAGCAACGCACCCAAAACGCAATCCATACTCAAGTGTTGGGTGAGGGCAAGAGTGGCGTTGTGCAGAACATCTGCTTCCGCCCAGGCCGAGCGCGCCACTGCTAGATTCTTGACCACCTGATCTTCCGCGTTTTTCTGCGCGGTGATTTCTTGCGCGGTTCCCACGAGGCGAAGAATCTTGCCCGTTTCATCGCGAACGGGGAACCCATGGACCATGACCCACCGTATTTCGTTTTGCATGGACAGGATCCGGAATCTCTCGTGGAAAGTTCCGGTTCTGATGGCTTGCTCGAGCTTTCCCAACACATGGGGGCGGTCCTCGGGATGAATGACCTGTTGATAGGACAAGGGACTGTTGGCCAACCATTGCCGTGAGCGGCCGGTGATCGTCTCGAACGCTTGGTTCACATACAAGACTTGCCTGCTATCGGCATCGATCATCCAAAAGATCTCCTGGATGTTGTCGGCCATTTCCTGAAATCGATCGTTGGTCGCTGCCACCGCGCTTGCCGCGTAGCGTTGGCTCCGGCGAAATTGAAAAAAGACCACCGCCAAAAGGGAAACAAACCAAAAAAACAGCGCCCCCATAGCGACGAACAACAATAAGGAAACTCTGGGTCTTTGAAGGTTCGAAAACAGGACGGCGACAAAAAGAATGATCGAAATTGCAGCCACCACTACGGATGCAATCTGCCATCTACGGCGCGCTTCTGTTTGGGGCCCGCGCTGAGTGTCGAGGGGATCGACTTGCGTCATAACTCATTCCGCAAGTAGGTGAATTGGCATCGCGAACGGTGGAGTCGCGGGTCGCGACGCCGATTTGTGGGCTGATGTTACGCCGGACGGGGTTGACGGTCAATATATAGTCCATCGGCGGCTCTCAACCCGTTCCCAAGAATGTATGCGACGAGGCCAGATTGCACAAAAAATGCACGAAGACGTCAAGGATCCGGATTTTGGGGTGGGGGGTCGTTTTGAAATTTATTTCGCAAGCGAGGGGGGAGCGGCGCTGTACCACGCACTCAGCAGCAGCGGGAAAGTAGCGCCGTTGTGGATGCACTGGATTGGGTGATCGTCGCCCCAAGCCGATGCGAAAATTCCTCCCATTACAACGAAGGCGAGAGATGTCGCTACCATCCCGAACGTCACGGCGCGCAGAGAAAAACTCGTGTGCGTTTCTGCCAGCGCTTTGTGTAGGCGTACCATCTCTCCGGCGCGGCAGCTCCTACGCCCGCACTGCCAATGTGCATCATGGCCTCTCGAACTGTAGAG
>JASHRE010000060.1 GCA_030037515.1 Candidatus Sulfotelmatobacter sp. | reverse complement strand
CAGTTCATCTTGAGGTCCCCATCCTTGTCTCGGTGTTTTGGGCGCAGACGGGGCGGGAATTTTGACTTGCCCGTGAGGACGGCATTCTGTTCTTCGCTACGAAAGATATTTCACCGTGGCTTCAATCAGCTCCGCTGTGGGTTTGTATGGATTGCCAGGCGCATCGTACTCGATCGAGCAATATCCCTTGTACCCGTTCCTCTTGAGGATCGCAAAGCTGCGTGCCAGATCGACGCGCACAATCCTCCCTTGTTCGTTGACCTCGCCATCTTTCACGTGGCAAATACCGTAGGCATGAGCAAACATGGCGTCCATCGCCCGAAAATCAAAGTCTTCGTCGTGAGCCGCCAGCGAATTGCCGAAGTCCGGTAACGCCCGCAGCCATGGAGTGTTCACCTTATCGACGATCTGCACAATAAAAAAGGGATCTTCACTCACGGGATTGTCGTTTTCCAGATGCACGACCACATTTTTCTGCGCAGCATAATCGGCCACGCGAGCGAGTGTATCGGCCGCGCGATTTAGATCGGGAACGGAATCCTTGGCGCGATCTATGTGGGTGCGAATGCTGGGGGAACCGAGTGCCGCCCCAACGTCGATCCATTGCTTGCTGCCGGCTAAAGCCTTGGCGCGCACCTCCGGATCTTTGGCATACTGGCTATTGCCCTGATCGACGGCGATGTCCACCACCGAAGAATGTGCCTGCTCGACTGCGGCTCGAAACTCATCCAGATATTTCGGATCGGTCGAAGGAAAAATTGGACTCCATGGCTCGATGTGGTGAATGTCGAATTTCTCGACCACATGTGCGGCGAAGTCCTTTAGTTCCATCTGCTGCGATTGGGTGCTTGGTGTTTTCCCGTCCCAGCCTTTCCATCCCACGATGTATTCGCGAAACGGATACGCCGCCACGGCGACCCGCTCGCGCGGATGGGATGGAAATTGAACGGACGGGAGCGGCTTCTGGGCAGGCGGGAAACCATGCAGTACGCAAGCTCCAAAAGTCGCAGCAGAGCCTTGCTTGAGGAATTTTCTACGGGTAAGTTCCGGCATGGGCGCAAGTGTAGCAGAGAAAGTTTCTGGCGACTTGATCAAGCACCCCAGCACACGCCAGCGCTGTTTCCACAATCACCCTGCACCGGGGGCCGAAGTCACAGCAGTTCGTGCTTTCGACAACAGAGTCCTCTCGAGCAATCTGATACACGCCTACGTCTGGGCGTGGGCTCATCGGGTGGGTTTTCTTTTTCCTCGAGATCACGGCGGCGCTTCTTTACCTCTAAACGGCTTGGACAAGTTCGAAGCCGATCTGCACGAATGGTACGGGTGCTATTTCAGCACCGCGTTGCCAGCATGGTCTTCATCAACGGGATCGCCACTTTCACGTTTACATCGGGCCGCCGGGTGCAGAGTCATAAGGATTGGACGGCTTTTTTCCATCCAACATTCTTTCCAGCACTCGCATTCCGTTTTGTAATCTCGCTCTGGCGGGAGTCTACCGCTGATCAGCCAGCGTGCAGAAAAGATGCCAAATTGAAGGTGCAAATGGGGCGCTGGAGTGGCTCGTGGATGCTGCCTTTGCTCATCGCACTTGTGTCGCTCGGCTGGTGGTAACGGCTTGTTCGGCAGGTCGAAGTCGCCGAATGAAGTCAAGGGAGGAATACCGGTGCCAACCGTCGCGGCGAGATAGCGGAACTGTTGACGGTTCGGCTCATGAAGAAAAACCGCCCGGGCCTCATCGCGACTGCCTTCGGCGTGAGGGGATGGAGGTGCCGCGGCTATCCGGCGGAGCGAAGCTCCGCATGGGCTGTCGAACTGTCGCCGAGCCCATGTTGCTAGGATTATCGGCAGACTGCTTCCAGCTGCAAGGCAAAATCCGTCCGCTCGGGCACCGCCAGGTGGCGTGCCTTCCTCGCTTCTTCAAGCATATCCGGCTCGGCGGGAGAACTGAGATCGATCGAATTTCCTGCCGTACCCCAAGCGTCGAGCACAGCCGCATGCTCAGGCTGTCTTTCCAGGTGGACGGCATTGATGAAGCCATATGTGGGCGGCAAGCGGCCCTCGCGCAACGCTGTAATGATTTTGGTGATCACTTCCAGCCGCGACTCTCCCGGCGGCAGCGGCCCATGCACCGGCTGATCGTCAAGGGTAAACGCGATCTACGGCGCAGGATCGCCGCAAGCAAAAAGCCACAGCGGCACCGCTTCAGCCATCGCGGCGTAGCCGGTCGGCGAAGGATGAAGGTGATCGCCGGAATCGTACGCCGCGAGCAGCCGCTCGGGATGCTGGGGATCGCGTGTGATCTTGTCAAAATCAATGACGGCGTCAAAGTGTCCGGGGGTTCGGATCCAGCCATTCACGGCCTGCCGATCCGCTTCGCTCGCGGGGCCGGGACGATAATAGTCGGAGCCAACAAACGGCATGATGGTCGCGCCGACCACTTTGATCCCTGCGGTGTGAGCGCGCGCAACGATCTGCTCATAAGCTCCGATCATGCGTTGCACCAGCGAGTCGTGTGCGGCCTGCGAAACCTTCTCCCCACGCGCCAGCATGCCAATGTCGTTGATTCCTTCCAGCACAACCAGGTATCGGGTACCAGCCTGCGCGATCACGTCATGATCAAACCGCGAAAGAGCGTTCGGCCCCAGACCATCGATAAGCAGACGATTGCCCCCGATTCCTTGATTCAGCACGCCGAGACTGCGTGTTCGGGGCGAGCCTTGGAGCCTCTTAGCCAGATCGTCGGTCCAGCGATCATTTCCGTTTGTAGTTGCGCCGCGCCCATCGGTGATGGAATCACCTAGGACTGCGATCGAGCCAGCCGCGGGCTCAGATACGACGTCGATTCCGGCAATGAAATACCAGTGGTCGACACTTTTCGCCCCGGGCAGGTCGAGAGCGGAGACCGAATCTCCATGCACGAGGTAAGAAGTTGTCCGCGAACCAGGATGGCCTGTTTCCTCTGCCGGGGCTGTGTCGATGCGCAGGGTAATCGTCACATCGCTAAGCGGGTCGACCGCGAATGACACCGGATCGGACAGATAATCCGCATGAGAAGGAATAGTAACCTCCGCGATTCGGGAAAATCTGAGAGCCTTGTCGCTGTCCGCGAGGATTTTGGCTGAACTAGCCGACTGCGGCTTGGCTACGTGCGCAGCCCTGATGTGAAGCGGCGCGTTTCCGAAGCGATTCGAAAGGCGCAGACGAATCTCATTTCCGCCGAGCGACAAATGCACGATCTGCCGCAACGTGGCATCCCGCAGGTCCCCCGGAGCGAGCGCATTGTTCGGTTCCACGAGCTGCTGCGAAGCTGCCCAACTGCCGACCCAATGCTTTCTGACTTCTCCGCCCTTCGCCCCTGCAGGCAGAACCAGGAGATTCGCAATAAAAAACCAGACAGCGGTGAACGCCGTCATCGCGCTATGCGATATTCGCGGCGACAATCCAGCCCAGTTAGGCTTCCCGAGCATCGTCGCTAATCATACTAAGGCGTTGCCCTTGCGAGCTCAGTGGATGAAGAAATTTTGTGGAGGAGGCGTGAGTCGAACCATTCAGTGTGCTGACAGCACGTAAGTTATCCCTAACCATGCTTCAAATAGCTTCACGTCCCGGATCAGGCTGCGCCTGCAGCGGATGGACGGTTTGCTTTCTGAGTTGACGTTTGTTCACTGCACCATCGGCTCGGTCTCTTCGGCAACGAGATTTTCAAGATTCCTGCCTCGTGGCCGTGAGATCCCGAGCTTCTTGATTTTGGAGATGAGACGGGTTCTCGGTAATCCCAGGCGAAATGCGGCGCCGTCGGGTCCGCCGATCACCCATCCGGTCTCTTCCAAGTTGCGTAGGATCAGAGATCGCGTGCAATCGGTTAGCGCGCCCGATCGAGAGCTAGGGATTTTCGCCTCTTGGTGGCATAGTGGCGTGCGGGGATATAGCGAAGGCAACGGATCCGGAAGCATACCGTTATTCGACCGGATGACAGCGCGTTCGATCAGATTTTGGAGTTCGCGGACGTTCCCCGGCCACGTATAGGTCGAGAGCGCGTCCATTGTTTCAGGTGGTATGGAGCGAATCGTTTTGTCCATCCGCTTAGCGAAAGCGTTCACAAAATGAGAAATCAGCTGTGGAATGTCCCCTGGTCTGTTTCGCAAGGGGGGCAGGACGACAGAAAAGACGTTCAGGCGGCAATACAGATCGTCGCGGAACGCCTTTCGGGTAACCATTTCGTGCAAATCCTGCAAAACGCGAAGCAGTTTAGGCTGCAAACGCAAGCGGAAGGTCCCCGATCTCGTCGGGGAAGAGAGTCCCGGTATCGGCCATTTCAAAGCGGCCAATTTTTTGCCCGATTGCTCTAGTAAAGGCGCCCTTCTCGTGTCCGAACAGTTCACTCTCGAGAAGACAGTGGAGTCAGTTGGTGCGACTCGCTCTACCTCCGTAAGTACAACCCTGAGACTTGGCCTGCTGCCGATAATTCCCTGGAATGCAGTGTCCCCTTCAGTCAGTTCGTCTCCTCGGGCTCTTCTCACTTCGTCGCTTGAGACGACTTCTACCCCTCCCTGCCGGGAACCTAATGTATGTCCCCTGCAGGGGGCGATGAAATCTTCCCGTGCTGGATGCGGCAAAAGCTCCGGTCGCCATCGCCCCCCCTCGAAAATGACAATGAAGTGCGCAGCTTTAGCGCACCATCGAACGTGTCATTGTGATTGCAGTCGAAGGACCAAGAAGGAACACCTCTATCGAAGAGACAGTCTGCCATCCAACTCGCTGTGCTCGCGGAAGTTCTCGGGAGCGCAGTACGACTGCGCTCGGATCAGATCTGTCGGACTTGCGACGAATGTCTGCCACTGACGGGCTCTCGCCGCATCCGCCGTCGCCAGTGATGGAACGGACGAGCGCTCCTCAAAACAGACGCGCCGCCTGAGCCATAGAGTTTGGGCGAATCGATGGTGCAACAATCCGGTCGGTCACGAGCTAGCTCCTTCGTAGGCGCAACGGGAGAATTCCGTTGAAGTGCAACTGATGTTCCAATGCTAGAGGAGCACGAGATGCTTCCAGCGGTCCTGCCCAATGATCCTGAGTGATCCCTCCGGTGGTTATGTGTCGACCCGAAGACGCGCGTCGCGCAGTCAACGTAAGCCCGTCGCAGGATGGTCGCAAAACCATTCCACTATTGGGGCAGATTCTCTTCTCGCAAACATCGAGACGCGCGTAACCAGAAGCAGGAGCGGCGAAGAGCGGTTCAAGACAAGGGATAACGGTCCCGACCGCCAAATGGAAGCCGGCATGCAACAAGACACAGACGGAGTCCATCATGGCAACGACAGCCCTCGAATTCGATCGACAGCTGATTCCGACCGACTGTTCCGAGCAAAACGTGCACGAGTTAACTGACCTGATCACTCACCATGCGCTTCGCTTTCGTCGAATCGCATTCGCGCATCTGGGCAATGTCGCGGACGCGGAGGATGCAGTTCAAGACGCCGCGCTGGCGGCTCTGACACACGTAGACCAGTTCAGGGGCCAAGCCAAGATGTCGACGTGGCTCACTGCAATTGTGATCAACGCTGCACGTATGAAGTTGCGTCGGCGTTCGACGCAATTGCAAATCGTTTCGGACGAAACAGATGATGGGCAGAATCTTGCCCTGGCGGATTTCGTGGTCGACACTCGACCCGGGCCGGAAGAGATTTACCGAAAGAGGGAGATTATGGAAAAACTTGGTGAGGCGACCTCCCGGCTTTCGCCACGACTGCGTGAGGCTTTTCAACTGCGTGACGTCTATGGTTTGAACATTCGCGAAACTGCCTCTCGCCTTGGGGTGCCTCGCGGAACGGTAAAGGCACGCACCGCACGTGCACGCACAAAACTCAGGAAGTTGATACCAGTCTTAGTAGGGACGCCAACGAAGGTGGTGCCCTACAAGATTCTGCCGCCTGTTTTGGGCTCTGTGAACCAAGTTGCAGCTTCTCGCCCGCACTATTTAATTTGCAACGAAAGACGAACGAGATGCCAGCGGCTTCTTGAGGGAGCCGGTTAGGTACGACGTTTAAGAACATTTTTTAGCAGCTCTCGACATTCTTTGTATTTGGCTGGGGGGGTGGGTAATCGCGGGCTCACGACGTGCCGTACCGATATCGCATTATCGTTGTCGCGCATGAACGACGAACTGGGGAGGACAGCAGAAGATGAGTTCGCATAAAAAGACGCACAAACTCGATGTACTGAACGGCAAATCAGATCAAGCCCTCACTTCCTATGAACCGACCTTCGAGGAAATCCGTGCGCGGGCGTATGAAGTCTATGTCCAACGCGGACGGATAGACGGGTTCGATCTCGAGGACTGGCTTCAGGCCGAAAAAGAGCTGAGGGAAAACGGCAACAAGCGCGCGGAGTGAAGGGGGAGGCGGACTTGCCCAGAGTCCGGGTTAGCCTACCGAAGGACGTGTGGAGATAGGCCCTCATCCGGTCTACAATCCTACTAATTGATCACTTGTGCAAGCTGAGGTTAGTGGCCTCCGGTTCGATTATTCTCTCGCCGTGCGTTCTAAACGCCTCCGATCAAGGATCACACTTGTCCAAATTGCGAAGAGTGAGCCACACTCGTCTCTGGCCTATTGGACCGCAACGATTTCACGGTCTATCGCCTTCACGGACGGATCGGTCTTGCAATCGTCCCATAGGAGAACTCCGGAATACGAGTCACCGTTGACCATATGGCTAATACCCATCTACCGTATTACGGTGTGTAATACAAGAAAATTGTGGATCGCAACTATGGGTGGCAGATTAAATGACGTGGAAGACCCCAGCTTCTGTCGGGCCTCGTCAGGCGCTTGTTCCATGGTGTGCAAGGCCGGCACAGCGCGATCGCGATGCTTCGCTTGATCGCCCGCCCGATCGAACGACCATTGACGAAGTACAGCGAGTTCCGACCTTTCCAGGCCATCAAGAAGTCAGTCGACGATGATCGCCGGGCCGGTCGGTTTCTGTCGCTGGTCTGAGCCATTACATACTGGGGAGTGATGACGGTTTTGAGCTATATGTCCTGCAGAAGGAACCCACGTCCGAAAAATCGCGATGGATTGAGAATGCAGCTTGTTGAAAAATCTACAGGTTCTTTAATCTTTTGATAGTAAAGACGTGCAACTCAAGAAAGCGAAGCCTAACGGCATCAGCAGCAAACTGCCCGCCGCGCAAAAACCGGCGACAAGATGTCGGAGGCGATTGTCATGGACAGAGGCAACGCGGTCAGACAGTCAAGGTCTGCGCCGATCCTAATCGCCGCGTCCACCATCCGATACACCCTCTCCGCAGCAAGTCGCGAGGGAGCGAGTGGAAGAACGGAAACGGATCGAGAAAAATTGGCCATCACGGTGCGCCATCGCGTGCTGGCGATGATCTTCCAACATGTCTCCGCGCCCATGAAAAAGGCGGCCTTGCTGGCCGTCGCTCACTATCTGATCAGGCGTCTCTCTCCTACAACCAGATTCCTGCAGTGGCGAAACGCCACGCGGTCGAGGTGAAGAACCAGGTTTTTCCCGGCAGCGGTCTTGGCGATATCGGAAGAGGCCAACGGATTCCG
>JASHRE010000573.1 GCA_030037515.1 Candidatus Sulfotelmatobacter sp. | reverse complement strand
TCCTCAAAAGCGAAGCCGTGCTGGACCGCGCGGTCGAGATCATGGGGGAACTGGAGCTTCTGCAGATGCTGGAGATGTTTTTCGACCGTGCGATTTACTACGCTGCCGTGGGTTACGAAGAGGAAACTGCCCGCGTCGAGCGCGAACTGGGCGCACTGCGGACGGTCTAAGGAGCGCCGCACGATGCCGATCTCGATGTCTTGGGAAATGGAATACAAAAAGCGGCTGAAGACGGCAGATGCCGCGCTCGTCTGTGTGAAGTCGGGCATGCGGGTTTACATCCAGCCGGGATGCGCTGAGCCTGAGACGCTGGTCGAGGCCCTGATTCGGCGGGCGCCGGAGCTCCACAACGTCGAGATCGTGCACATGATGACGATGGGCTGTGCCCCCTACGTCGCCCCGGAGATGGAGGGCCACTTCCGCCACAACGCCATGTTCATTGGCGCCAACGTGCGCGAAGCGATCAACGACGGGCGTGCCGATTACACCCCCATTTACCTGAGCGAGATCGAAGGGCTCTTTGAAAGGGGCGAGATGCCGATCGACGTCGCGCTCATCGAAGTTTCTCCTCCTGACTCGCACGGATATTGCAGCTTCGGCGTGGGTGTCGATACGACGCTGACAGCAGCGAAAGTCGCCCGCCACGTGGTGGCGCAAGTCAACGATTTCATGCCGCGCACCTACGGCGACAGTTTCATTCACGTCAACGACATCGACGCGTTTGTCGAGTCTTCGCGGCCTTTGTGCGCGCTGAAGCTTCCGGCAGTTTCGGATCTGCAGGTTGCCATCGCGCGCCAAGTGGCCGGTCTCATCGGTGATGGTGCCGTGCTGCAGATCGGCATCGGCGGAATTCCTGAGGCCGTGCTCCCCCTGCTGATGGACCGAAAAGATCTGGGAGTGCACAGCGAACTGGTATCCGATGGAGTGATTCCGCTCATCGAGGCGGGTGTGCTCACCGGCGCACGCAAGAATTTCAAGCCGCGCAAGATCATTGTCGGATTCGCGCTGGGCACAACCCACCTGTTTGAATTCGTCGACAACAATCCTATTTTCGAGTTCCACCCTACCGCGTATACCAACGATCCTGGCCTGATCGCCCGCAATGACAACATGGTGGCGATCAATTCGGCCTTGCAGGTCGACCTCACCGGACAGGTCTGTTCCGACTCGATCGGCAGTCAGTTCTACAGCGGCATTGGCGGGCAGGTGGACTTTCTACGCGGCGCATCGCGATCGAAGGGTGGAAGACCGATTATCGCGATTTCTTCCACCGCGAAACATGGAGCGATTTCCCGAATTGTGCCTGTTCTCGATCCCGGGGCGGGAGTGGTCACTTCGCGCGGATTGGTGCGCTACGTAGTGACCGAGTATGGCGTGGCCTATCTGCATGGCAAGTCGATTCGCGAGCGGGCGAAAGCGCTGATTGAGATCGCGCATCCCAGGTTTCGCCCGGAGCTTTACGAGTACTGCGAAAAGACGAAGTGGTTGCAGCATCCGCAGCCGCAGGTATCGGCTTCGGAGTGACGGTTCACAGCGAGGAGGATCATGTCGGGTCAGGCGCGCGGCAAGGTCAGCATCGATATCGAAGAATGCAAAGGATGCGGGCTGTGCGTCGAATCCTGCCCGCCGAAATGTCTGGAACTGGCTCCAGAACTGAGCCATTCCGGCGTCCATCCGGCGCGCTATACGGGCCATGACTGCACTGCTTGCGGCATCTGCTTTTACTGCTGTCCGGAACCGGGAGCGATCACCGTTTATCGCCTCGCCGCTCCACCGAAAGCTCCGGTGCCGCAAGTCCAGACTAGGGGCGAACATGCGCCAGCTTTGTAAAGGAAACGTTGCGGTGATTAAAGGCGCGATGCTGGCGGGATGCGGCGCCTATTACGGATATCCCATCACGCCAGCGAGCGAGATCGCCGAAGCGGCCGCGCTGTACCTGCCCGAATACGGCGGAACTTTCGTGCAGGCGGAAAGCGAAACGGCGTCCATCAACATGGTCTACGGCGCATCCTGTGCCGGAGTGCGCGTGATGACGGCATCTTCCGGCCCCGGCCTGAGCTTGATGCAGGAAGGAATTTCCTATCTCGCCGGCGCCGAGTTGCCCTGCGTCATCGTCGACGTCATGCGTGGTGGGCCGGGGCTGGGCAACATTGCACCGGAGCAGAGCGATTATTTCGCGATGGTCAAAGGCGGAGGCCACGGCAACTATCGCAATCTCGTAGTCGCGCCAGCGTCGGTGCAGGAAATGGCGGACCTGACCATCCTCGCCTTCGAACTCGCAGACAAATATCGCAATCCCGCCATCGTACTGACCGACGGATTCGTTGGCCAGATGATGGAACCGCTCGATCTCGAATTTCGCGAGATCGTTGCGCCGGAAAAACCTTGGGCGGTGAAGGGTACGGGTGAGACACGCAAGAACATGGTCAGCTCGATCTATCTCGAATCCGACGATTTGGAAGAACACCAGCGGCGGATGGAAGCGAAGTACATCCGCGCACAGCAGATGGAAACGCGCTCCGAAGAATATTGCACCAGCGACGCCGAACTGGTCGTGGTCGGTTTCGGAATCGTCTCGCGCATTCTGCGTTCGGCCGTCGATGAAGCCCGCAAGCAGGGAATCAAGGTCGGATTGTTTCGCCCGATTACGTTATGGCCATTTCCCTCGCAAGAACTCGCCGAGACCGCGCTGCGCGCCCAGAGAGTTCTGGTCGTGGAACTGAGCAACGGACAGATGCTGGAAGATGTGCGCCTGGCGCTCGACGGCAAACGACCGATTGAGTTTTACGGCCGCGTCGGAGGAAACGTTCCCAGCATTGAAGAACTGGTCGCCAAGATCGAAGAGCATGTGACCGCGGCAGTATAGGAAGAATTTTCATGTCCACGCACCAGGTAATGACGGAGAAACCGATGGTGAGTACCGATAGCTACCAGGTCGTGCATTCGAAATCCGGCGTTTTCTATTCTGAGTACGAACGCAAGACTGATCTCAAACACCAGACGCACTATTGTCCAGGATGCGGCCACGGCGTCATCCACAAACTCGTTGCCGAAGCCCTGGATGATCTTCAAGTAAAAGACCATACAATTCTTGTAAGTCCAGTCGGTTGTTCCGTTTTTGCCTACTACTATTTTGACGTCGGGAACGTTCAAGTGGCCCATGGGCGCGCCCCGGCCGCTGCTACAGGTCTGAAGCGCGCGTGCCCCGACAAGCTGGTCGTCGCCTATCAGGGCGACGGCGACTTGGCGGCCATCGGCACCGCGGAAATCGTGCACGCCGCCAATCGCGGAGAAAAGATCACCGTCTTTTTCGTGAACAATGCAATCTATGGCATGACCGGCGGCCAGATGGCTCCGACCACGCTCGTCGGGCAGCGCAGCACCACTTCGCCTTGGGGACGCCGTCCCGTCAACGAAGGCTTCCCGCTGCACATGTGCGAAATGCTGGCATCGCTCGAAGCTCCCGTGTACATCGAGCGGGTGGCGCTGTGCGATAACAAGAACATCATGCGAGCCCGCCGCGCGATCCGCAAAGCGCTCGAGTTGCAGCGCGGCGGCGCCGGATTCACTTTCGTCGAGATTCTTTCTCCCTGCCCGACGATCTGGGGCAAAGATCCGATCGAGGCGCGGAGGTGGGTGGGGGAAAAAATGGTTCCCAGTTTCCCCCTGAACGTATTCCGCGATCGCAAGGTCGAAATTCCGAACAACAACGTTCCGCCGCATAAAACCGTCGCGGAACTGGTGGAAGGCGAAGGCAAGGCCGGCGCCCATGTCGCCCTGCCGCATCGCCAACACCTTTTCCACGATCTCGGCATCAAGATCGCCGGATTCGGCGGGCAAGGCGTACTTCTGTTGGGCCAGCTTCTCGCCGAGATGGGCATGCGCGAAGGCCTCGAAGTCAGCTGGCTCCCCTCTTATGGTCCGGAGATGCGCTCCGGCAGCGCGCATTGCCATGTCTGCCTGTCGAAGGAGCGCGTCGGATCGCCGCTGGTCTCGCGTCCGAATGTGCTGATCGCGATGAACGAATTTTCGCTGCACAAGTTCGCCTCGCAGGTCGTACCCGGTGGACTGATCATTTATAGTCTTGGGCACTTACCCGAAGATTTTTCCGCGCCGCAAGCGCAAGTCGTGTGCATTCCTGCTGCTGAAATCGCCGACAAACTGGGTTCGGCCAAAGTCGCCAACGTGGTAGTCATGGGCGCTCTGCTCGAAGAAACCGAATGTCTTTCTCCTGGCACAGCCATGCAGGTTCTCGAGACGAAGGTCAAGAACCCGAATCTGCTAGAAATGGATCGCAAGGCCCTCGACGCCGGCCGCGTCTACATCGACCACACCGTCGCCGTCGGAGCCGTCACCCAGGCCGACGGCTTCGCGCAGTAAAGCTTGCCTTCCAGCCGCTTCGCCTGCCGGTGCTACGCGAGCAGATGTCGATGACCGAAATGGGGGATTTTCGAGCAACCGGCAAGGGATGCTGCCGACGGTTTTTCGGGCAGCGCCTATTCACACGTAATCCCGAGCATTCTTCGTTGCCGTTCAACCTGACCCCATCGACGGGCACGTACAAACGGCGCTTGAAATGACAACCTCCGCTGCAGATAACCGCTGGCAGAAGACCCAGCACTCCAACCCTGTGGAGATCGATATGCCACTGGCTGGCATGAGGTCGCTCGAGCCCCATGGTCCTGTGCGCGTCCTCCAGCGCGCGTGTCGACCTGGCAAGTCCGTTGGGTCGGCAATCGCACTGCCGGTCATAAGGCGGGCTGGGCACACGATGTTCGATGAGCACGCGCGTAACCCCTTTCGATGTTAGCCAGTCGCAAACCTCCGTCCCCTCCAGGTCGATGGCCAATCCCTGGAAGGCGAGGGGGAACACCGGGACCGCGACGCCCGCACACTTTCCCTTAGTCCGTTGATCAGGGCGTATGGACAGTCATCGTGGGTGGGCCCTAGTTTTCTTTCGCTAGCGAAAGAATGGACAGTCAGGTAGTCGAAGAATTTGGATGAGATAGGTTCGTCGACTCTCTAGCAGACACGTCGTTTAGAAGTATCAGTTGGGAACTGGCGTTAGCGCTCATCGGTGCGATCATCGCAATGTGATCCCAATCACAGAAACGGGTGACAGCAGGCCTTCCCGGTGCAGCACACCGGCGTGATCCTACAGGTGAGTGTCGGAGGTGTTGATGGCGCTCAGGAGGTGTTTATGGCGCTCACTGGAACCACGCCCGAAGTTCTAGAGGGTCAGAAAATCGCTGAACGGGACGAGATTTGCGGCACGGTGACCAGCAGTTTCTCCGGCCTTGCGGTCCGCAATGTTCTGTTCGCCACGGATTTTTCTCCGATCTCGGAAGCCGCCTTGCCGTACGCAGTCTCGGTTTGTCGCCATTTTGGCAGCACGCTGCACATGGCGCATATCCTGACTGACGCCGGCCTGCTGATGATGAGCGGCGGCATCGACTACGTCAGTCTGGGGACGATCTACGAAGACGCGCACACGGAAGCCAAACAGAAGCTGGAACGCATCGCGCTGCGCTTGGGCCAGATGCCGCGCCGATGCCACGTTCGCCATGGTAAAGTCTGGAAGAACCTGGCTGAGATCGTCGAAACCAATCGGATCGATCTCCTCGTCGTCGGTACGCATGGCCGCGGTGGATTCGGCAAGCTGCTGCTCGGCTCGGTCGCGGAAGACATCCTGCGCCATGCATTCTGCCCGGTTCTGACGGTCGGCCCGCAGGTTTCCGGGCGCGTCAAGCTGCCCTCGCTGGATCGAAGGCATAGCGATCTCGCGCCAGTCGATCTCGAGCTGCGCGAAATTCTCTACGCCACAAACTCAAGCCCGAGTGCGACCCGCTCCGCTCGCGCTGCGGTGCGGCTGGCGCAGGAGTTTCATGCACATCTCACATTGCTGCATGTGATCGAGAATTACTCCGATCCGGGCAGCCGTCCGGGGCCGATCGAAGACGGATTGCGCCGTCTGCAGGAATTGATTCCCGAGAATGCGGAGTTGCAATACGCACCGGAGCGGGAGCTGGAGTTCGGCTCGGCGAGTGAAAACATTCTGCGGGTTGCTTCGGATCGCGAAGCCGACCTGATTGTGCTGGGTGCGCGCACAGCTCTGGAGGTCGGCACCACGCACTTGCCGTGGTCGACCATACATCACGTTTTGGCACATGCCCATTGCCCGGTGCTGACAGTCCGTGGCTAAATTGGGGTTGGGAGCCGCTTGCTCGCGAATCAGATGAGCAATCCGCGTGTGGTCGTGATCGCCTACGGGAATCCGTTGCGCACCGACGACGGAGCGGGATGGCACGCGGCTGACGAACTGAAGAACAGATTCGCCGCACCAGAAGTCGAAATCCTGCAGGTTCATCAGCTAGCACCCGAACTCGCCGAAAATCTCAGTACCGTGCAGGCGGTCATTTTCGTGGACGCGGCTGTCGCCGAACCCGGAAAAACCCACCCCGGCGAAGTTTGCATCGCCGAAATCAACGAGCATAAAGTCAATCAGGCTCCGCACTCGACTTTTCACCACCAGTTTTCGCCGCCATCTTTGCTTGCCATCGCGGGAAAGGTTTATCACGCTCGCCCGCGTGCGTTCGTGGCTACTTTGACCGGGGAAGACTTCAGTCCCGGGGAAAGCTTGTCACCGAAAATTCAGCGCGCCCTGCCGGAATTTGTGCAGAGCGCCGAAGAGCTCATTCGACCTCTCGTCAAAGCGCCCTGAGATAATGTCGGCCAGCTCAGTGATGCCGATGGGGATCCCGGCAAGCTTTTGCGGCCAAATGGCCGGCGACTTAGAATCTACACTTGGATACGGTTCGCGCCATGCCAGTCGCGTCGAAAGCTGCGATTCAGCGTCTCCGCATCACTCTGCGCGGAGCTGTGCAAGGCGTGGGCTTTCGCCCGTTCGTGTATCGTCTTGCCACCGCGATGAATCTGACGGGCTGGGTTCTCAACTCTTCTGCCGGACTTACCGTGGAGGTCGAAGGTCCATCCGACCAGCTGGCGATTTTCGAGCAGCAGCTTGTGCGCGAGCGTCCGAAAGCCTCCGTGGTGACAGTGCACGAATCGGAGTGGATTGCGGCCGAAGGTTCCAGCCGGTTCGAGATCCATGCCAGCGACAGCGACTCCGGGAAAACTGTCAATGTTCTGCCCGACCTCGCGACCTGCCAAGAATGCCGTGAGGAATTGTTCGATCCCGAAAATCGCCGATTTCACTATCCGTTCACGAACTGCACCAATTGCGGGCCGCGCTACACGATCGTCCTCGACATTCCGTACGACCGGCCGAACACATCCATGCGGGAATTCGTTCTTTGTCCGGCCTGCCGTGGAGAGTACGAGAATCCTGCCAACCGCCGCTTCCATGCGCAGCCGAACGCCTGTCCGGTGTGTGGTCCGCGACTGAACAGCACGATCGAGGAAACAGCCGAGGCGTTGATCCAGGGGAAAATCGTCGCGCTGAAGGGAATCGGCGGATTTCAGCTTCTGGTGGACGCTCGCAACGCGGCAGCGGTCGCGCGTCTGCGCCAACGCAAACATCGCGAAGAAAAGCCGTTCGCGCTGATGATGCCTGCGCTCGCAGTGGCTCGCGACTATTGCAAAATCTCGCCGGCGGAAGTACAGCTTCTCGAATCGCAGGCAGCGCCCATCGTCCTGCTTCGTCCCAAGCCCGGCACTGATATCGCCTGGAATGTTGCGCACTGCTCGCCGTATCTCGGCATTATGCTGCCCTACTCGCCGCTGCATCACTTGCTGATGCAACGCTGTCCCTATCCTCTCGTCGCGACCAGCGGCAACCTGAGCGATGAACCGATCGCGATTACGAACCAGGAAGCGACGACGCGCCTGAAAGATATCGCAGATCATTTTCTGCTGCACAATCGTCCAATCGTGCGTCCTTGCGACGATTCTGTTGTGCGCCTGACGCGCGGACGCGGGGGAATTCTACGCCGCGCTCGTGGCTATGCTCCGCTGGGAATTCGCGTCTGGCGCGAACTTCCGCCCGTTCTTGCTGTCGGCGGACATCTCAAGAATACGGTTGCCATCGCCGTCGGTCGGGAGGTTTTTCTCAGCCAGCACATCGGCGATCTCGACACGCTCGAAGCGCGCCGCGCCTTTGAAAGGGCGATCGACGATCTCTGCAAGCTTTATTCCTTCAAACCCCAGGGGATCGTTTGCGATCTGCATCCGGATTATGCCTCCACTCTGTGGGCGGAAAAGTCGGCACTGCCGTTGCTTCGCATCCAACATCATCAGGCGCATGCGGCGGCCTGCGCCGCCGAAAATAACCTCCAAGGCGAATATCTCGGTGTTTCCTGGGATGGCACCGGTTATGGCTTGGACGGCGCTATCTGGGGCGGAGAATTTTTCCGCGGGTCGGGAAGTTATTTCGAGCGCATCGCGCACCTCCGTCCTTTCGGCCTTCCCGGCGGGGATGTCGCCGTGCGCGAAGGATGGTGCTCGGCTACGAGTTTACTGTTTAACGTGTTCGGTGAAGACTTTCCCGAAATTGCCTATGCAGCAGACTCTACAGAGAATTCCCGATTGGACCAGGCCAAAGTTCTCAATATGCTCGTACACGGCACCCACGCGGTCTCGACAACAAGTGTTGGCCGTTTGTTTGACGGCGTGGCAGCAATTGCCGGGGTTGCTCGCCGAAACCGCTTCGAAGGCCAAGCGGCGATGCTGCTCGAAAATGAAATTGGCGCGTTGCGAACCGAAGAGGCGTATCCTTTGTCCGGTGGGGACTGGGAACCACTGATCCGAGGCGTCATCCGGGATAAGCGCGCCGGGGTCACTGTTCCCCTGATGTCGGCTCGTTTTCACAACGCATTGGTCAATTGGATTGTCGAAGTGGCGATCGAAAGCGGCCTCAAGCAGATCGTCTTCAGCGGTGGCGTTTTTCAGAATCGTTACCTGACCGAGCGGGCGTCGGCTGTGTTGGAGTCGCGGGGACTCACAGTTCACACGCACCGCCAAGTTCCGCCGAACGACGGCGGAATTGCGCTGGGCCAGGCGGTGATGAGCGGTGGAACAGTGGCCCTTTAGGGCCACGTCGGCGCGGTGAAGCGGAGATGGGCTTTAGCCCGGGGGCGGTTCGACGCGCGAGGAGAATCGTTGCAAATGTGTCTTGCTGTTCCTGGCCGAGTCGTCGAAATCACCGATGGCGGAGACATCGCGTTCCGCAGCGGCAAAGTCGATTTCGGTGGCATCCGCAAGGAAGTGAATCTCGCCTACACTCCCGAAGCCGAGGTCGGCAAATATGTTCTCGTCCACGTCGGATTCGCCATCAGTGTCATCGACGAAGACGAAGCGCAGCGCGTCTTCAAGTATCTCGAAGAACTCGGCGGGTTGAGAGAGGAATTCGGTGAAATTCCTCAGTGAATATCGCGATCAGAAGGCAGCTGAACAGCTGTCTCAGGCGATCCGCCAGCAAGTCACTCGCCCGTGGACGATCATGGAAATCTGCGGCGGCCAAACCCACACCATCGTCAAAAGCGGCCTGGAAGACCTGCTCCCGAAAGAAATTAGGCTTGTGCATGGCCCCGGATGCCCGGTCTGCGTCACGCCGATCGAGCTGATTGATAAGGCCGTCGCCATCGCCAAGCGCCCGGATGCGATCTTCTGTTCGTTCGGTGATATGCTGCGCGTGCCTGGTTCGTCGAAGAGTCTGTTCGACGTGAAGGCCGAAGGCGCGGACGTTCGCGTTGTTTACTCGCCTTTAGATGCGCTGAAACTCGCGAAGGCGAACCCCGACAAGCAAGTCGTCTTCTTTGCAGTGGGATTCGAAACCACCGCGCCCGCGAATGCGATGGCTGCTTGGCAAGCCGATCACGAGGGCTTAGAAAATTTCTCGCTGCTGGTTTCGCACGTGCTCGTTCCTCCGGCAATGGAGGCGTTGCTTTCTTCCGACAGCTGCGTGGTGCAGGGATTTCTGGCGGCCGGCCACGTCTGTACGGTCATGGGGTTTGAAGAATATTTTCCGATCGCAGAAAAATACAAAGTTCCGATTGTGGTGACCGGATTCGAACCGCTCGACCTGCTGGAAGGCATTCACATGACCGTGAACCAGTTGGAGGAAGGTCGGCACGAGGTCGAAAATCAATACACGCGGGCGGTGCGGCGGGAAGGAAATCGCCCTGCTCAGGCACGAATTGCCGAGGTATTTGAAATTGCTCCGCGGCAGTGGCGCGGTCTGGGAGAAATTCCGGCCAGCGGATTTCAGTTGCGCGGCCGCTTCCAGAAATGTGACGCCAATCGCCGCTTCCCATTCTCCGGCGAACCGGCGCATGAATCGCCCGAATGCATCAGCGGACTGATTCTGCGGGGAATCAAGAAACCGCACGAGTGCCCGGCCTTCGCCGTGAAGTGCACGCCGGAAAATCCGTTGGGCGCCCCCATGGTATCCTCCGAAGGCGCGTGCGCGGCCTACTATCACTATGGCGGACGCCAAAATCAGCACGTTCAACCTGAATTGTCCGGTCCCGCGAGTCGCTGACGATCGCATCGTTTTGGCGCACGGCGGCGGCGGACGTCTGACTCATCAGCTTCTAGAGAAGATCTTCATTCCTGCATTTTCGAATGATGCGCTCGAACAACGGCATGACGGCGCCGTGGTGTCAGTCAACGGATCGCGCCTGGCCTTCACGACCGATTCGTTCGTCGTACGCCCGCTGATTTTTCCCGGCGGAAATATTGGGGATCTAGCCGTCAA
>JASHRE010000572.1 GCA_030037515.1 Candidatus Sulfotelmatobacter sp. | reverse complement strand
TCCGGTCACACAAATCGATAAGGCGAAGTTTCCCATCATCGACATGCATTCTCATCCCTACGCGAAAACGGCCCGGGAAATCGACCAATGGGTCCGCAACATGGACGAAGTCGGGGTCGAGAAAACGACCATCCTTACGATGACCAGTGGCAAGGAGTTCAACGACATTCAGAAAAAATATTTGATCCATCCTGATCGGTTCGAGATGTGGTGCGGCCTCGACTTCACCGGCTACGATGGGCCCGAGTTTCCCGTCACAGCGATTAGGGAACTCGAACGCTGCCGCGATCGCGGTGCGCGCGGCGTGGGCGAGATTCACGACAAAGGTCTGGGACTGCATTCGGGAAAGTCCAATGCGCCGAAGATGCATCCCGACGATCCGCGCATGGATGCGCTGTGGGAAAAATGCGCCGAGCTTGCTATGCCTGTGAGCCTGCATGTCGCCGATCCCATCTGGATGTATCAGAAAATGGATCGCCACAACGACGGCCTGATGAACGCCTACTACTGGCGGCTCGACAATCAGCCGGGCATCGTCGATCTCTCCGGCATGATCGATATTTTCGAACGCACACTGATTCGGCATCGCAACACCACTTTCATCGCTTGCCACTTCGCCAATCTTGATTACGATCTTGCTCGTCTGGGCGATGTGCTTGATCGCAATCCCAACCTGTACGCCGACATTTCCGCCCGTTATGCTGAAACGGCGCCGATTCCGCGTTTCGCCGCCGCATTTTATGCCCAACACGCCGACCGCCTGCTCTACGGCACTGACATGGGCATTGACCGCGCTATGTACCGCATCACCTTCAGAATTCTGGAATCGTTCGATGAACACTTCTACGAGGTCGACCAGTTTTCCTACCACTGGCCTCTGAACGGCCTGGGATTGAACGATGACATCCTGAAAAAGGTATATCGCGATAACGCGTCAAAGTTGCTTGAGTCCCGAAAAGTTTAATCCGTTTTGAAGAAAAAATCGGAGTGGGAAATAAATTGAAGTGGGGAAACAAATTGAAACGGAGTGCCCGACTTCTGGCCGATTTTGCCAGAAGCGGGGATCGGAAATCCCTCTGTCCAAAGATTACCCACCCGCGATCGCCCCAATCACAATAAACGGCTCCTTCCCCGAGGCCACAGCCTTCGGCAGAGGCGTGTCCGGCGATTCGTGCGAGACATCCTCTTCGCACGCAAAAAATCGCAAGAATGGCCGCCGCTGCTGCGTCGTGTGATCGCGAATCGTTCCCGCCAGCATGGGATACCGTGCCTCAAGCGCATCCAGCACCGATCGCTGCGTAATCACACCGCTAATTTCGAGCGTGACTTCTTCGCCGACGTGTGCGAGATTGCGAAGATGATAAGGAAGGACAATGCGAATCATGATGGAAGGCGAACACTGAAATTCGTATTGGCCCGTGAGCCGTTTTCTGTTCCAACAGACCCCGCCCCCGAACCAAAAATGCCTCACTTGTTCGGTTCATGCCGCAGCATTTCACCACTAAACCGATCCAGAGTCCGGCGGCCTCGTTCGCGGTCGCCAGTAGCAAGGTAAACGAGAGCTGCTCCCTGAAACAACTGCAGGAACGTTTCGACCGACCCCGCATCGGGCAAAAACTCTCGCAGCATTTCCGACCAGAGTCGCTGCTGTTCCTCAAAGAATCGCCTGCCGCGCTCCGATCCGCTCCAGCCGCGCCGCGTAAGGTCCATGGACAACAAAAGGAGACCTCGAGATGCGGGTTGAGTCACCTGGTCCCACAGGGTTCGGATGGCAGTCTCAGCCGAGATGCCGCGCGGAAATGCGCCGGCACGGAATCTTGCGCGCAGCCGCCCTTCCAGTACCGAGATGGCGCTCTCTTCCAGGGCTTCGCGGCTGCCGAAATAGTGAACCAGCATGCGCTTGCTGCTTCGAGCGGCTTTCGCCAGAGTGTCAAGGCTCAGATCCAGAGTTCCCGCTTGCACAAACGCAGCCAGGCAGCGTTCGACCAGTTCCTCACGCCGGTCTCGCGAATTTTCTGGGGCCATGCTTGCCTCCCAATGTACCATATGGTACAAAGATTATGTACCGCACGGTACACAATCGGGCGCCCCAAGAGGAGCACTTTATGAAATCGGCCGACGCGTGGTTGTTTCTACTGTTTGGTCTTGCGTTCTGGGTTGTCGGGACTGTCTGGTACGAACTGCGTGGGCCGAGTGTGTTTGAGACCAGTCCTCAACGGTATTGGATTAATTTTGTCCTCACCCCGGTCTTCGCTGCCGCAATTTGCATTGGGATGCTGAAGTGGAGGCATACCTCTGCGGCAAGCTGGTCCTCAGCGGCGCTCCTGATTGCGCTTCCCGGCATGTTCGGCGAAGCCATACTGCTTTCCAACTTCGGCCGCTTCATGCCGCGGATGCGTGTGGAGAGCGGCGGAAAATATGGAGCTTTCCTCTTCGCAGCCTACGCTCTGTTTCTTGCCATCTCAGAAATCGTAACTGTGCGAGCCAGGGGCAATTAAGGAAGTTGACTCAGACAACCGCATCTACGCCGCAGCCTCGCCTTCGTAGGCTTTCTGCATATCATCGATGACAAGCTTGTCCATTTTCATGATCGCATCCAGAACCGCTTTCAATTTCCTCGGATCGCTGATCCATTTGGCCAGATCTTTCGGCGTGACCTGCCAC
Organism: Candidatus Sulfotelmatobacter sp.; assembly: GCA_030037515.1. Classification (GTDB taxonomy): domain Bacteria; phylum Acidobacteriota; class Terriglobia; order Terriglobales; family Acidobacteriaceae; genus Sulfotelmatobacter. Next base: position 6,815 of record JASHRE010000572.1, on the reverse strand, counting down.
GACAAGCCATATTTATCTTTCAGCCAACCGCATCTCCCTTTGGATCCCCCTTCCGACAGCTTTTCCCACAACTCGTCGATCTCTGCCTGTGTCTCGCAGCCCACCACCAGGGAGAACGCTTCATTGAACTTGTGATATGGGCCGCCATTCAGAGCGATCAGCCGCTGCCCGTTGACCTCGAAGCTGATCGTGAGTGGCTTGCCTTCGGCAGGAGTCTGGGCGAGCACCTTCCCATTTCTGAATACCGAGATATAGAAATTGACAGCCTCTTCTGCCCTGTCTTCAAACCACAAGAATGGAGTGATCGTTTGCATTTGCTTCTTCGCCCCGCCCTCAGTTCAGCGTCTGCACTTCCACCGACAGCACCGCCGGCAGATCGTGTACGATCGGAGCCCACGAGTCCCCGGCATCTTTCGAGCAATACACCTGCCCGCCCGTCGTGCCGAAATAAATTCCGCACTTGTCGAGCGAATCCACCGCCATCGCGTCTCGCAGCACGTTCACATAACAGTCCTTTTGCGGAAGTCCTTTGGTCAGCGGCTCCCACTCGTTGCCGCCGGTGCGGCTGCGGAACACCCTCAGCTTGCCTTCATGTACGTAATGCTCCGAATCGCTTTTGATCGGCACGACGTAAATCGTTTCCGGCTCATTCGCGTTTACATCGATAACAAATCCGAAGTCGGTGGGCAGGTTCCCGCTGATTTTCGTCCACTGATCCCCTCCGTCGTCCGAGCGCATCACATCCCAATGCTTCTGCATGAACAGCACGCCGGCGCGCTTCGGATTCATCGCAATGTGATGCACACAGTGGCCGATTTCCGCCGTCGGATTCGGGATGTACTTCGAGTACAGCCCTTTGTTGATGGGCTTCCACGTCCTGCCCCCGTCATCGGTGCGAAACGCACCCGCCGCCGAAATTGCAATGTAAATCCGCCGCGGATCGCCGGGGTCGAAAATGATCGTGTGCAGGCACATTCCGCCCGCGCCCGGCTGCCACTTCGGACCGGTGCCGTGTCCGCGCAATCCCGGAAGTTCGTGCCAGCTCTCGCCGCCATCGGTCGACCGGAACAGCGCCGCATCTTCCACTCCCGCGTACACCGTGTCGGAATCGGTCAGCGACGGCTCCAGATGCCACACGCGCTTGAATTCCCACGGATGCTGCGTCCCGTCATACCACTGATGCGTCATCATTGGCGCGGCTGCGGAATCGTAGACGAACTTGTTGCTTGCCGGTTTCGGCATCTGCCCCGGCGGGGTTGGTGAAGCCGGCTCGACACCAGGTTGTTGCCAGGTTTTTCCGCCATCGTCCGAACGCTGAATCATCTGGCCGAACCATCCGCTGCTTTGTGATGCGTAAATTCGATTCGGATCCACCGGCGATCCCTTCAGGTGATACATCTCCCAGCCCGCAAAATGCGGACCGCTGATCTCCCACTTCTGGCGCATGCCGTCAGCCGCCAGTATGAATGCCCCTTTGCGCGTGCCCACAAGAACCCGTACCTCGCTCATGCAAATCTCCTTGCTTACGCACTTTGGTAGTACAGCACGATCACGCCTGATTTCAGAAGCAGCGTTTTTTCCAGCCTGAACTTCAGCCACCTGTTGAGGTCTTTGAACGACGGACTCCAGCCAGATTGGCAGTGGCGCGAGGATCACGCGATGCTCCTCAATTGGACCTTCTTGCAAAAGCGAACGATGCCAGAATCGAACTCCCGAGAAGTACGATATCTTTCCCCGGCGTTTCCTTCAGCTTAGCAATTTCTTTCCGCAACATTTCCCTTGATCGACCTTGAATTATTCCAGCTCGCTTGCTCCAGCGTGCGCCAAGCCAGCAGCTTCGGCAGGCCATTCATCTTTTCTGCGATCTATCTCATCCCATGGCGCTGTCGGCCAGTACACCGTCATACGCTCATAAGTCGCACTCCGAATAAAAGCGTGACGGACACGCAGAGCATGGACCGGCGGAGTCGAAGAATTCCTTATCGAGGGGAAACCAATCGATTTCTTTCCCGGCTCCTGCAAAGAATCCAGCGAGCAACGTCACATCGGAAACGATCAGCCTTCGCATGAAATTCTGGTTCTATTCCGCCAGCGATTTGCGCCGCTAGTTCTTCGGAAAATTCGGATCCGCCTTCACTTCCAGGATCTGTTTCGTGTGACGCGCACTGTGCGCTGCCGTGAACATGAGCCATTCGTACGCATCGAGCGGGCCAAACGGGCTTTCCCCTCCGACATGCGCGCGCAGATCGGTCGTCGCCTCAAAGAACGCAATGGTCTGGGCCCTCGCCTTCGAGAACTGGTCCAGCGTGTCCGCGGCCGGCCAGCGGCCGGTTGGAACGAACTGCTCCGGCGCTTTCGCTTTGTGACTGCGGTCCGGCACCATAGCCAGAACCTGCGCGTCGATTTTCGCAGTATCCCGATCGGCCGCTCCCGCCGGCGCTTTCATGATCTTGTCGGTCACGTTCCCATAAATCGCGCCCTCGACCACCGTGATGTGTTCAACAACCTCCGCGACGGACCAGCGATCGGGAGCAGGCTTGAATTTCAGCTGAGCCTCAGACAAGCCCTCAGTGGCGGCAACAACCCCATCTCGCGTCTGCTCGAGATATTGCAGTCCTTTTTCGCGGTCTGCCTGGGTGAGTGTTTGCGCGAATGCCGTGGACGCCAGCAGAGCTACTACGCCGCAAAGCTGCGTCACGCCCCTCGAAATCATGAAATCCTCCGGAGAGTTGTGGGCGTTCAGGATTTTGTCGCTGGACGCTTCTTGTCCTCAAAGGGCGGTAAGAACGGCGTCGAATCGCGTTCCCTCCATCGCCGCCGGACTTCCGCAAGAACCTGTTCGCGATTTCTTGCCATGCGTTCGATCAGCGCACACGGTGCCGCTGTCTGCTCGTGATGAACCGCCCAGATCAGCAGGTCGAGCAGCACTGGAGCCAGATCAATTCCTTTTTCAGTGAGCCGATAATTCACCCGCCTGCCGTCCGAATGCTCAACCTCGGCCGTAATGATTCCGGCCAATTCAAGCTTGCGCAACCGATCGGCCAGAATATTCGTCGAGATCCCCTCGCCGGAGTTCTGAAAGTCTTTGAACGTTCGATAACCCCGCACCATCAGATCGCGAACCACCAGTAACGACCATCGATCTCCGAATTGCTCGAGGGAAAGGCTGACCGGACAACCCGAGCGCCGCAGCCCCCGCTTATTGGCCACGTCGATCACGCTACCAATTTAACTTGCAATTTGCAAGCGATTCTTGTGGTGAGGGTGCCCCACTCTTGTTCCCGCGCTTTTTGCAGGGACAAGGTGGGGATTTTGACCTGGCATTCCAGGAGAACAACCCGATGCACCTGTTAGAATCGAAGCGCATGCTGCTTCCCTTCGTCCGTGAACTCTTCGCGGACGTCGAAATTCTTCCCGGCTTCACGCGTGCAGCCTCCCATCTGAAAGAGGGCACGGGGCGTAAGCGTGTCTCCGGACTCACACCCACGGCAAAGGCGTTGCTGCTGGTGCTTTTGCGCCGCGCCGCCGATCGGCCGCTGATCGTCGTCGTCAACGACAATCGTGCCGTCGACGATCTCGTTCCGGTGCTGCGCGGCTTCGCCGAACTCACCGGCGCCAGTGATCCCGACAGCATCGTCGCGTTGCCTGCGCGCGACGTGCTCCCGTTCCAGAATCTCTCCCCGCATCCCGAGCTGCAGGAGGAACGCGCGACCGCGCTGTGGAAACTGGCCAGTGGTAAAGTCTCAATTTTGGTTTCTGCCATCGCGGCCATGGCGATCCGCCAGCGCTCCGCCGACTACTATTCCGACCTCGCACGCACGATTCGCCGCGGAGAATCCCTCGATATCGATCACCTGCTCGCCCATCTCAACAGCGTCGGATATCTCGCCGCCGACGTCGTCGAAATGCCCGGCCAATACGCGTTACGCGGCGGCATTCTCGACGTCTATTCTCCCGAGGCCGAACGCCCCGTGCGCATCGAATTTTTTGGCGACGAGGTTGAATCCATCCGCCGCTTCGATCCAGCGTCGCAGCGTTCCTCCAACCCGATGGACGAAGCTTTGCTGCTGCCGCTGACCGAAACTCCCCTCAACGATCAGTTGCTCGGCGCGATTCACACGCGTCTGTCGGGGCGCCGCATCACAGGTAACGAAGAAGTCGTTCAAGACGCCATACGCTCGGGCGGAGTGACAACGTTTCCCGGGTGGGAATTCTATGCGCCCGTCGCTGGCGCGGACCGCAGCATTTTCGATCTTCTCCCGCGCGCCGCTGTTTTGCTCGATGAGCCGCAAGCGCTCCATTCCGAGATTGACCGTTTCTGGTCGCGTGTCACCGACGCACACGAGCGCAGCGGCGTCGGCAATCTGGTGCGTCCCGAAGACCTCTATTGGGCTCCTGACGCATGGTGGCAGAGGGTTTCGTCAATAACTGGAGCGGATATCGAACATCTCGGCATCACTCAGGCCGACGACGCCGATTCCGCCATCAGCCTCCTCACGCAACCCACGCCGCGCTTTCATGGCGCCGTTCCCGCGATGCTCGAGGAAGTGCAAAAGCTCACCCGTGAGGGCAAGCAGGTTTTGTTCGCCGCGCCCAACACCGGCGAGGTCGAGCGCCTCGCCGATGTTTTTGCCGAGTACAATGTCTCGTTCCGCTTGGGAAGCCGCACCCGCGGCGGCGAAAGCTACGCTGATGAAACCAGCTACTTCGCGGGCGAAGTCCTGACCACGACCCTGGCGAAGGCCTACGTTCCCGACGGTGTTCTTCTTCCCGAAGCGAATCTCGCTATCTTTGGCGCGCGCGATCTGTTCGACGAATCCGACACCGTGGCATCACGCCCGCAACGCCAGAAATCAAAGGTCTCCGCATTCCTCTCTGATTTTCGCGACCTGCAGGTCGGCGACTACGTCGTGCATGTCGAGCACGGCATCGGCCAATATCAAGGACTCAAGGAAATCAATCAGGGCGACGGACCGGCCGAGTTCATGCTGCTGGAATATGCGGAAGGCGCACGACTTTATGTTCCGCTCACGCGTCTGGACCTGATCCAGAAATATCGTTCCTCAGAGGGCGCGCGCCCCGCGCTCAACCACCTCGGCACACAAGCTTGGGCGAAAACCAAGGCGCGCGTGCGCAAGGCCATGAAAGACATGGCCGACGAACTCCTCAAACTCTATGCCGCGCGAAAAATGGCGCAAGGCCACGCCTTCCCGGCGGGCAACGATTTCATGCGCGAGTTTGAAGATGCCTTCGAATTCAGCGAGACCGAGGACCAGGACCAGGCCATCGCCGACGTGATGCGCGATATGGAATCGTCGCAGCCCATGGATCGCCTGCTCTGCGGCGATGTCGGCTACGGCAAGACGGAAGTCGCCATGCGCGCCGCATTCAAGGCCGTCAGCGACAACAAGCAGGTCGCGGTGCTCGCGCCCACGACGGTGCTCGCCTTCCAACACTATGAAACCTTCAAGCAGCGCTTCGGACCATTTCCGGTCACCATCGAAATGATCAGCCGTTTCCGCAACGCCAAGCAACAGAAAGAAATTCTGCAGCGCACTGAAACCGGAAAAATCGACGTCCTGATCGGCACTCACCGCATTCTCTCGAAAGATATCAAGTTCGCCGACCTCGGCCTGCTGATTGTCGATGAAGAACAGCGCTTCGGCGTCCGCCACAAAGAACGCATCAAGCAGATGCGCAAGCAAGTTGATGTGCTGACCATGTCGGCCACGCCGATTCCGCGCACGCTGCACATGTCGCTGGTCGGACTGCGCGACATGAGCGTCATCGAAACTCCGCCGAAAGATCGCATGGCAATTCAAACCGTCGTGGCCAGCTGGGACGACAAGTTAATCCAATCGGCGATTGAGCAGGAACTCGACCGTGGCGGCCAGGTGTATTTCGTCCACAATCGCGTGGAAAGCATTTGGGAAATTGCCGCCAAGCTGCAGGAACTCGCACCCAAAGCGCGCGTCAGTGTCGGCCACGGACAAATGTCCGAAGGCGAACTAGAAAAAGTGATGCTGAAATTCATGCATCACGAAGCGGACTTGCTGGTCGCGACCACGATCATCGAAAATGGTCTCGACATTCCTCTTTGCAACACGATCCTCATCAATCGCGCGGATCGCCTTGGTTTGTCCGAGCTCTATCAGTTGCGGGGGCGCGTGGGCCGCTCTAATCGCCGCGCCTATGCCTATCTTCTGATTCCGCGCGAAATGGAGCTAACGCCAGTCGCCCGCCGCCGCCTCGCCGCGCTGAAAGAATTCTCTGATCTCGGCGCCGGATTCAAGATCGCCGCCCTCGATCTCGAACTCCGCGGAGCGGGAAATCTTCTCGGTGGCGAGCAGAGCGGACACATCGAAGCCGTGGGCTTCGAACTCTACACCCAGATGCTCGACCGCGCCGTCCGTGAAATGAAGGGCGAAGCCGGCGCCGAAGAAGCTGAGCTGCAACTCAACCTCGGCCTCAACATTCGCATTCCCGCCGAGTACATTCCGGAAGAAAATCAGCGGCTGCGTATGTACAAGCGCGTGGCGGGCGTGGAAACCGAATTGCAGCTCTCCGACGTCGGGTCCGAACTGGAAGACCGTTACGGACCTCCGCCGCGGGCGGTCCGCAATCTGCTCGACTACGCCTCGCTCAAGTTGCTCTGCATGCGCGTCGGCTTGAACGCCATCGAGCGCAAGCGCGATCAGGTGACGCTCAAGTTCCGCCAGAATGCCTCCGTCGATCCGGAGCAACTCGCCCGCTTCGTTTCCCTCCAGCGCGGCGCCCAGTTCACTCCCGACGGCACGCTGAAATTTACGCTGAAG
>JASHRE010000571.1 GCA_030037515.1 Candidatus Sulfotelmatobacter sp. | reverse complement strand
CGACTCTCCCAGCCTGGCGCGTACGCAACTCGCCGATGCCATCGCTTTCGCCAACGAACAAGCGATTCCGCTTGAGGTGGTCGGCACTTCCGAACTGGAGCACCCCGAATACGCACGCAACGACCGGCAGCGCTGCTATCACTGCAAAGACGAGTTGTTTTCTGTCATGGAACAACTCGGCGCCGAGCGCGGATATGACGCGATCGCGTACGGCGTAAATCTCGATGACCAGGGGGACTTCCGCCCCGGCCAACAAGCGGCGCGCCAGCATTTCGTGGCTGCGCCTTTGCTCAAAGCCGGCCTTCGCAAGCAGGAAATTCGTGACCTCGCCCGCCAGGCCGGCCTGCGCATCTGGGACAAGCCATCTTCCGCTTGCCTCTCATCGCGCATCGAGTATGGACGGCCGGTTACACGGGAGGCGCTTGCCGTAGTCGAGCGTGGCGAAGAGGCCATCCGCGCTCTCGGATTCCGGCAGTTTCGCGTGCGGCACCACGGCGACATTGTGCGCATCGAGATCGCCCGCGATGAACTCCCCCGCGCTCTTGATTCCGGGATGGCTGCTCAATTCACCGCCATTTTCAAGGCCCTCGGATTTGAGTTTGTGACTCTCGATCTTGAAGGCTTCCGCTCCGGTTCCATGAACGCTTTGCTGCCCCCCGAGAGCCTCCGCGGCCGGAGCTGAAACCCTCACGCCTTGCCGGAGCCAGCGGCTTCCCTGTGAGATAATCAAGGTTCAATTCGCAATGCTGAGGCGGTTTTTGGTGATCGCAATTCGACGTTCGTCCCTGGTTCTGCTTCTAATTTGTCTCGGTTGTGTTGCTCAATCCGGCCCTCCTGATGTGGCTCGAAAAATTGAGCGGCAAGTTCGCTCGTATTACTCGATACCGTCCGACGTAACCGTGAAAGTCGGTGCCATCGTTGCCAGTAAAGATCTGCCCGGTTATGACGAAGTGGCGGTCACAATCGATCAAGGGGGGGGACGGCAGAAGGATTACAAGTTTCTCGTCTCTCGGGACCGCAACACCATGCTGCGGCTGATCAAGTTCGACCTGACCAAAGATCCCTACCAGGAAGTGAGGAGCAAGATCGATGTCACCGGGCGGCCTGTGCGCGGCGCAAAAGACGCCAAGGTCGTCATCGTGGACTACGACGATTTCGAATGCCCCTATTGCGCGCGCATGCACCAGACGCTGTTTCCAGAGCTTCTCAAGGAATACGGCGACCGCGTCGCATTTATTTATAAGGACTATCCCTTGGCTGAAATTCATCCCTGGGCGATCCACGCCGCCGTGGATGCCAACTGTCTGGCTGCGCAGAACGCGGACGCCTATTGGGATTTCGCCGACCAGATTCACGCGAAAAAACCTGAGATTGACCGGGAAGAAACCTCCGCGGCGCGCTTCGACGCCATTGATAAGCTGACCCTTCTGCAAGGACAGAAACATAATGTGGATGGGGCGAAGCTCGCGGCTTGCGTCAAGGCCCAGAACGATGATGCGATCCGCGCCTCGATGAAGGAAGCGGACGACATTGGAGTCGACGCCACGCCTACCCTGTTCGTCAACGGTCAAAAGATCGATGGCGTTGTTCCCTTGAGCGAACTGCGCGCCGCGTTGAATGATGCTTTGAAGGATGCGGGACAGCCGGTGCCGCTGCCCGTTCAGGCGGCCTCCGCGCCCGGTTCTAACTAAGTTCAGGCGCGGACGGATCGCTCGCTCCTCAGAGCGGGTCCACGGTTTCGAGCAGCATTGTTTTGAGAGGACAATCCTTTTGAAAAACGACCCTTATTTGCGCCGCGCGGTTGCGGCGGTCTCAAGCATGGTGTTTCTTGCAGCGCTGGTTGGCTGCAACAAGCCGGTCGGCGGAGATGTCATGGCCATCGTCGACAGCCGCAAGATTTTCCGCTCCGATGTGGACAAATATTACGACAACTATCAGGCGTCCTCGTCGCAGCAGGCGGCCACCGGCGAGCAGGCGACCGCGCTTCGCCTGCAGATTTTGCATCAGATGATTGATGACGAGATCATCATGCGCCGCGCCGAAAAACTCGGTCTGCTCGCCACTGACGAAGAGGTAGATCGCAAGTTCAACGAGGTCAAAGCCCCGTTCACCCAGGAAGAATTCGATCAGCGCCTGAGAGACCGAAAGATTACTCTGGCCGATTTTAAGCGTGATATCCGGCGCTCCATCACGGTCGAAAAGGTGATGAACAAGGAAGTCTCGTCGAAGATAAACATCACCGATCAGGACATCACGGACTACTACAACGCGCACAAATCCGAATTCAATCTCATCGAGCCGCAATACCATTTGGCGCAGATCATGGTTACGCCTGCGCCCAACCCGCAGGCGCAGAATCAAAATGACAAGGCACAGAACGAGGCCGACGCCCGCAAGAAAATCCAGATGATTGCCAACCGCCTCGACAGCGGCGACGATTTCGCCACGCTGGCTATGAGATATTCGGAGGATCCGGAAACTTCCGGCAACGGTGGCGATCTCGGGACAGTCCCGGAATCCTCGCTGCGCAACACGGACCCGTTCACCCGCGATGCCGTGATGAAGCTCAGGCCGGGTCAGTACAGCCCGATCATCGTCGTGGTCAATCCAGCAACGAGGCAAGCGGTGGGATACCGAATCGTAAAGCTGGTTTCGAAGGAACCCGCGGGACAGCGCGAGTTAAACGACCCCCGCGTTCAGCAAGCGATCCGCTCGCAGTTGCACGACCGCCGCGAGCAGTTACTGAAGGCCGCGTATTACGAGGTGCTCCGCGATTCCGCCAGGGTCGAGAACTATTACGCGAAGAAGATTCTCGAAGCCAACGGTCTCACGAATTAGGATGTTGGTAGAGTCGTACTTGCGCATCGCAATTGTCGCCCAACCTTGGCGTTAGAATGCAGCCCGGGGCAGAAGCCATGGGTTAGCTTGGGACAGGAACAAAGCCCCGAAGCGGCGACCGAGCAGTTCCGGAGCCTCACTCCACAATCGCAAGCACCTCGCCGGCATTCACGGCCGCGCCTACGTTCACCAGAATCTTCTGGATGGTCCCTTTTTTCGGGGATTTCACTTCGTTCTGCATCTTCATCGCTTCCACAACCAGAACACCCGCGCCGGCCTGAATTTCACTCCCCGGGCCCACCAGAATCCGAACCACCTTGCCGGGCATGGGGGCTGTGAGCTTCTTGGGGCCTTGCTCATCGCTTGCGCGGACGCGTCCGCGCCATGATCGCGGATCCCGCACTTCGACGGAAAAGCGTCGACTGCCGACCCAGAAGTGAGTCTCGGAACCCACGCGCTCGCATTTCACTTCGAAGACACGGTTTCCGATGCGAAGCGAAAGCACGTCCGGCCGCGCCAGAACGGCATCGACCGCAATGTCTAGCCCATCCAACCGGCACGACCAGCCATTCTCGGTACGATCCAGCCCGAGCCGGTGAGTCTGGCCGTCAATCGCGACGTCGTACATCATCGTAGCAATTCTCAGTTCTCGGTCCTCAGCAAAGCCAAACCTTTGTGATCCTCCGTGTCCGCTGCGGTGAAGAAATACCGCCGGGAGCGACACGAAGTTCGTTGGCGCTCACCTCAGTCCTTCGCCCCGCGCTCGAGCTTTCCAGCTTGAAACCGTCTTTGCGGCCGCCGCCCGTTCGTTCGTTCTCTCTCCGACGCCAGCCCCCGACGCGCCCAGCATCGCGAACATCCCCGCCGCGATCACCGCCACCTCTTCCGCCTGCGGATCCTTTCGCGCATCTGTCTGTGCATCGTATCTCTGCTTCAGCAGGCGATCGAGGAATCCAGTGTCAATCTTTGCCGCACCGAACTCCGGATGCCGCAGAATTCGCCGAAACAAAGAAATATTCGTCTTGATGCCCCCCACAAAATATTCGTTCAGGGCGCGAGTCAGCCGGCTGATCGCCTGATCGCGGTCGGTGCCATAGCCGATCAGTTTGGCGAGCAGCGGATCGTAATCGATGGGGACGGTCCAGCCCTCATACATGCCGCTGTCGCGCCGAATGCCTGGCCCGGACGGCGCCAACAACAACGTGATCTTTCCAGGGCTGGGGAA
>JASHRE010000570.1 GCA_030037515.1 Candidatus Sulfotelmatobacter sp. | reverse complement strand
TGTCCTAGTGGCATCTTCCGCGATTCGCGTGGCAGACGCCAAAATCCTGCAATGCTCGTCCCCCAGCGCAGCATCGTATGTGTCCTTATCCGTGTCATTTCCAGCTGCATGGTTCTGGCTGTCGCGGGAATCGTGCCACCAGTGAGTCGTGCCGCAACGGAGCAACTATCCTGCTCGCCGCCAGCGATCAGATTCGGCCAAGTGACGGTGGGGCAATCGGTGACGCAGCCGGTTGTGTTGACCAACACCTCGGCAACGAGCGCGACGATTTCGGCAACGAGTATCGAGGACGCCGAGTTCAAGGTCTCCGGTATAAATTTACCCGTGGTTTTGGCCGCCGGTGAGAGCATTACCGTCCAGGTTAGCTTTGCTCCTACGGAAATGGGATACACCGAATCTAAAGTCACATTCGCGAACGACCTGTCCGACCGCCCCTTGCCGCTGCCGATCGATGGAATCGGGGTCAAAGACCAGGTAGTAAGCGCGTCACCTTCTGCTCTTTCCTTTGGAGACGTGCCTTTGGGATCCACATCTACCCTGCCTGTGGTCATCACCTGCACATCGTGTGCGGAGATCATTAACGACCTCCTGGTTGAGGGCACCTCGTTTTCTGCGAGCGGTCCCCAGCTACCCGTAACCATCACCCCAAAACATAGCGTCACATTGTATGTCACTTTCAAGCCGGAGTTGGTGGGCGCGACCGGCGGGAGCGTACTGGCCCACGGCGTGGGAGTGAATATTCCGCTGACAGGAACTGGCGCTTCATCAACTCCGGGGAAACTGACCATCACTCCTTCCTCGCTAAGTTTTGGCAGCGTTGATGTCGGAGCCAGCAGCGCGCAAACCTCAACCCTGTCGGCAACCGGAGGCAGCGTAACGGTGTCTTCCGCTTCGAGCAGCAATTCAGAATTCGCGGTTTCGGGAATTTCCTTTCCGTTAACGATTGCGTCTGGTCAGACCGCCGAGGCCAAGGTTGTCTTCTCTCCAACCAAGACGGGATCAGCCTCAGGAACTCTTACTGTCAGCAGCAACGCTTCTGATTCGGCCACCAGCGAATCGGTCAGCGGTACAGGAGCTTCGCCGCAATACAGCGTCGCGCTCTCATGGAACGCGAGTACTTCGTCCGTAGCGGGCTACAATGTGTATCGCGGCACGACGGCGGGGGTATATTCAAGGCTCAATAGCTCTTTGGACACGACAACCAGCTATACCGATGGCACGGTCGTCTCCGGAACAACCTATTACTACGCTGCGACAGCAGTAAGCTCAAGCGGGCAAGAAAGTTCTTACTCGGTGCCGCTGAAGGTCACGGTTCCGTAAACGCGGGCGCCAAGCTGCTCGTTGCCTTGACTCTGTCCCGACCAGACGTCAAGCAGCGGTTCCGGCCGGGTCAACCCGCCGGGATTCCGAAACGATACAACGTGTTCCACCGCGGCGGAAAACCGAAGACCCGGGAGGGCCCGGCCCGGATGAGGACAATCCTCGATTCTCCGCGCAACATCAGCACCGGCGCGAATGACAATCTTTTTTCTGAAGACGAGATCGAAAAGGCAGCCATGATGACGGTTGAAGATTATGACGAGTCACAGCCAGAGTAAGCCGCTCCAACAATTGGTCGGGATCGTACAAAATATGGCACCCGTCGGAAACAACGCGCATGGTCTGTTTATCCATGGATGATACGTCCGCCCATGCCGTAAAGGCGAAGGCAAATTCAACTTCGCACTCGGGTTCAAACCAAGCTCTCCGGCACCAGAGGGCTCCATGTTCGGCGTCACCCCACCTGATCAAACGCACACCAGCCCGCAGCCAATCGATCCCGAGCAACCATTCTATGTCCCGAAACTCGTTCGGATTCCTGGCGAGGAATACCAAATCAACATCAGAGTCCGTTCGTGCTGCATTTCGGGCATGGGCATCAAGCGAAGCGAGTGCACGAATGTTGTCTTGCGTCTTCACCCAGTCGATAACGGTTCTCACAATTCCCCTCGCTCCATCAACCAACGCGCCTGTCTCCTCGCCTCTCATCTAACCCCCTAATTTCGGTGTCTACAATGCAATTTGTTGGAATCTGAATGATTATCACTTCATATAATCAGCATGAAGCATGAGCGCATGTTGCGACCGATCAATGTAACGTACCAAGCTCGAGCCATCGGCAGAAGATGCCTTCGGTTCCTATTTCCGGCGCTCTAGTTGTGGGGAGAAATGGTCGGGGACCCATCCCTCTCAGGTTGTTTTCTTGAAAGAGAAGAGGACTAGCGGCGTAGACAAACCCTACCACGTCAACCGTTTCTGTTTCATACCCTGCACACCGTATAACCGAGAAGTACACAGGAGACTTGTAGTTTTTACTAGACGCAATGTTTTTTTCAATCTGCCTTCCGCATCTCTGCCCCGGGAACAAAATGTTGCGAAGGTCGGGACACAATGAGAAACACGATTGAAAATCTGCAGTTCCACCGAATTCGACCTCTCATGAGAGGAGTCGATCGGGCCCAGAGTCGCCGTCAAGCTGGACGACGCGCTGGGATAGAAGGTGGAGGGGGAGCGAGCTGCCATTGGTGTGCATCCCGGCAATCGGTCGCGTAAAGATGCACTCGCCAGCAATAAGAGAAAGGGCATGTCTTTGCGCTGAATTCCGGAATACCGGGACGATCGAAAGTTCGTTGACGTCTGGAGTGAATACACTGCAGAGAAAACGGCGGAAGGTCGTTCCGCCTTCCATTGAGGCAGAGCTGAGTGATGCTATTGATTTTGGCAAACGAAGCCAACAAGTAGGACGCAACTCAGCTAACTTCTTGATGCAATCAGATCAGGTGGGTTCGAGGACGTCTGCCGGAGCAGTGCAGCTGCTAACGCCCAAACCCTGATCGTGTAGGCGGCATCGAAATACAACCTCCTGTTTTCCGGAGACCGGGGGTGTGTTCGATGCCCCGCAAATGGACTTCAGGCCGAAGCCGGATATGGGTCGTCGCTTTGCCGGCGCGGAGGAACACCTTGCATCGCTCTGGAATCGTGGCGGGTTGACCTGGGCGTGAACTGCTGCGTAACGTTGGCGGCGGAATCCGGCAAAACGATCTGATCGATCGCGCCTACGAACTCGCGTTCAATTTCCTGTTCGCGGTTTTTTGCTTGCTTCTTCTAATCGTCGCCTGTCTCGACATCTTCGCCACCGAAGGCACCGCCGCGCGCAGCGCGCTCTGTCACTCCATCGCAATGGTGCTCCCGCGCGACGCTTCCGCGCTGACGTCATCAGCACGCTGCAGCAGGTTGCGCACAATCAGCATGAATCCGAGGCCGGAAAACTGGTATTCGGGGTGTTGTTCTGGCTCTGTGCCGGGTCCTCGGGA
>JASHRE010000059.1 GCA_030037515.1 Candidatus Sulfotelmatobacter sp. | reverse complement strand
ATAAAGCCATAGAAGGATTCTCCGCTATTTAAGATGCTCGTTACGACGGAAAGGAACATCGTTTCTTGTCCGGAGTCCAATGCGTGAACTGGAAGGCCCATAGATCGCGCTTCAGAGCGATCAATGACAAATCCATGTGAAGGATATTTCGACAGGAGTGCTTCCGAGATTGCCTTGCGATGTGGATTTTTGGTCTGACCCAGTACCCAATTGTCCGCAACCTTACGGAGCAACTCTAACCCGAAGTGGGGAAATCGCCCTAAATCTCCAGCGAATTGCGATAAAGCCGGCGCAGCTGGTCAATTTGCTGCCGGAATTTTTGCTGCTCTTTTCTGAGCTCCTCGCGCTGTTTCTCCGTCTGCTCAAGCCATTGCCGCTGTTGCTCGCAAATGGACTTGCGAATATCTTCGGCCATCTTGCGCGCGGTCTGGGCCTGTTCACGTGCTGCCAGTTCTATCTGCGGCCGCATCCTGGCAATTTCGTCCCGGAACTGATTTAAGGCATAGGAGGACTGCGCCTGAAGGGTTTGCGCGTCGTTGAAGCTTTCCTCGTTCCAGAATTCTCCCGTGTCTTTGTGTTCCGGCAGAACCAGATTCAGGTTCTGCTCGCGGTGGTCCCGCATCACCATCACCTTGATGGAATCCCCATTGCGCGAATGGACGGCGCGAGTGAAGTCGCTGGTATCACTCACCGCTTGATCGTTGACTTTTACGATCACATCTCCGGCACGGAACCCGGCCTTCTCCGCCCGGCTGCCCTTCTCGACCGTGCGCACCAACACCCCATGTCCATCTTTTACGCCGAAAAATTCACCCAGCTGCGGCGTAATGTTCTCCACTGTCAAACCGCTGCGCGCCGATGCCGTCGCCATCACCATGCTGAACGCCGGAATATCGATCTCGGGCACATGAACCTCGGGAATGTGCACTTCAAAGCCTTTCGAGTTCGGGCCGTACATGGTGAATTCCTTCTCTCGGCTCGCCAACTGCACTTTCACGCTCAATGGCTGACCATTGCGGCTCAGGCCCAGCGTGATGACGCGTCCGGGCGGCGTCTCGTGGATCATCCGCCGCAGCTGTGCCGCACTCTCCACCGCCGTGCCATTCATCGAAAGGATCACATCGTGTTCTTGCAGGCCGGCTTTGCCCGCCGGAGCGTCCTGGTCGACCATGGTCACTTCCGCGCCCTTTTCCTCTTTCAACTTCAGCGCGCTCAGGCGATCCGGGGTCACGTCGTCGATGCTCACGCCCAGCCACGACTCGCCGCCCTCGTCGTTGTCGCTGGAAAAAACCCACGTCTGGGCCGACGGGTCGACCGGCCCGGATTGCGCGGCATGCGAATAGCCGAACCAGAAAGGTACCAGCGCAATCGTCATCCAAAGATATTTGCTCATGGTCGTTCCCTCGCTGCCAGTTATGCGACCGCCTCCTGGCTATTGTGCCCGTCGGAAGGAGATGTCTCCATTCGACGTGTGCACCTTGAGCGTCGGTCCGCCGCCGTTCAGCTTGCCTTCCGCAGACCGGGGGCCCCAGTCGCCTTCGCTACGAATGTGAATGTCGGAAAAATCCGAGGTAATCTTGTGGCCACTGCCCACATCCACACTCGCCCAAACGTTCAACGCCACATCGGATGCGATGTAAACCGTTATGTCGCCCGTAGAGGTCTCCAGATCGGAGTCTCGCCGCTCTCCTCCCGTGTTCACCAGCTTCACCGTGATTCCACCCGCGCCGGTTTCGGCCCGAGCAGACGGCACCCCCATAAGCTCGATGCCACCGCCGCCGGTTTCAGCGCGCACGTGTCCTTTTGCCGAACTGAGCCGGATGCTGCCCCCGCCGGTATCAATGTCCGCCGGGCCGTCAACATCCGCCAATTCCACGCTGCCGCCCCCCGTATGCGCCTTCAGTCTTCCGCCGCAGTGTTTCACTGCAATGCCGCCGCCGCCAGTTTCAATCACCGCACCCTGAGCGCCCGAGCGAATCTCCACGCTGCCGCCACCGGTTTCGGCTACAAGTTTCCCGTTCGCCTGATGAACCTCGATCGACCCACCCCCCGTATGCAGCCCGAGGTCGCCGTTGATCGTGCCAACGCTGATGGACCCTCCACCGGTTTCCGCGTTGACTCCATTACCGATGTCGTCGACATGGATGCTCCCGCCGCCAGTGTCCGCATCCACGTGCCCCGCCACTCCGGTCGCATCTACGCTTCCGCCCGCGGTTTCCAGCTTCACCAGCGTCATTTCCCGCGGAACCGTGACCGAGAACTCCGAGTTGCAATGGCGCGGCACTCTTCTTCCCTGCCAATCGCCGACGATCCATGCCGTGTCGCCTTTTACATAGGCGGTAACCTTGTATTCCTCAAACTCGCGCCGGGCTTCCTGTTCCGAGGAGGTTCCAAAACGTATATGAGCGACATAATTAATGCCTTGCCCTTGCCCGCCGCGTAGCACCACTGAGCCGGTGTCGATTTTCACTCTGAGATTTTTCACGGCGGCCAGCTGACCCGTGATCTCCTGCGCCCAGGCTCCGCCCTCGCGACTGATGTGTGTTTCCTGCGCCGCAACCAGGCTGGCAAGCAATGCCAGCGCGATGGCCGGGCCAACGATTTGTAGCGCGCGTTTCAATTTCATTTCCCTCGTTTCGTATCATCGGTGCCCCAGCCTAAACTCGCGCCCTTTGCGAGTTTAGAATGGGCTTAGCGAAGCGCCTTCAGGCGCTGTCCTAATCAATCTCCGGCAACTCCGCCAGCATGGTTCGCGCCTGCGAACGGATGTACTGGCTCTGATCCTTCGCCGCCAGCGTCATCAACACGCCGCGGACGCTGCCGTCGGCCTGCACCGGTTCGAGCAAGCGCAGCGCCTCGATCCGGACCCCGGAATTCGAGTCGTTCACCAGCGCCCGCAGAATGGCGTCTCGCACATTCGCGTCATCCTTTACGTAAGCGCCCAGCGCCGTCAGCGATTTCAGCCGTACCCCGGGATTGGTGTCGTTCTGCAGCGCATAAATCAGCGCATCCCGCACTTGCAGGTCATTGCTTTTCTGCGCCAGCAAATCCACCGAGTCCACGCGCACGCCCGAGTTGTAATTGTTTCGTGCTGCGTAAAGAAGCAGCTGCTGGATCCTCTGATCGTTCAACGATCCCTGCGTTTCCTGCGTCGAGAGCGTGTTGTACTTGATGCTGATCTGATTCGTGCCTGGATCCTGGGTAATCGAACTGATGCCTGCGATGGAAGCATCGTTCGGAGCTGGCGTGGTATTGGTCGGAGAATATGGAACGGCTGGAACTGTTCGCGTGCCAAAAATCTTGTAAGTCGTTCCGACTCCACCCGCGAACCCCAGAATCAAAATCGCCGAAGCCAGCGCCGGCGAGAAGCGCACCTGCCGCAGCCAGTTCGCCGGGTCGAATGCCAGCCGGCTGAAGAATCCGCCCTGCTGCGCCGTTTCCAGAGCTTCCTGCAGCCGCATCCGTGAAGACACCAGCAGATTGGGCGTGGGATCGGCCGCGCGATCTCGCGACAGCAGAGTGTGGAGGTCCTGCTCGATCTTCAGTTCCGCCGCGCAATCCGTGCAGCGCGCCACGTGCTGCTCCAGTTCATGGCGGGCATCATCCGCCAGCTCGCCATAAACGTAAAGCACGATATTCTCTCTCAACCATTCACACTTCATTTCCGTTTCCTCTCGATGCCGTCATCTGCAAGCCCCCGCGCTAAGGGATCTCCGCGGCGGCACAACCGCCAACAAATCCTCGGTCCCGGGGCTGAGTCCTGACCAATCGTTGTCGAGACCCAGCTCGCAACCAGGGGCTCAAGACTCCGAACTCACTCATCTCATATCCGCCAGCGACCCTCTCAGCTTTTGGGTCGCGCGAAACAGCGTGTTCTTCGCCGTCTCTTCGGTGGTATGCAAAATCTCGCCCACGGTGCGCAGCCTCAATCCGTGATAATGCTTCAGCTCGAACACCATCCGCTCCCGCGGGGTCAACTTTTCGAGCGCCAGCGCAATGCGCGAGCCAAGCTGCCGCCGCATCAAGTCCCGCTCTGGATTTGCTCCCGCGCGTCCGTCTGCCACCTGATCGAGCAGATCATATTCGTCGCCGTCGCCGTCCTTGGTGATCGTCGAATCCTCCTTGCGCACGTTTTTCTTGCGCAGGTGATCGAGGCACAAATTGGTGACGATGCGGTAAATCCAAGTGTAGAAGGAGCACTCAAAGCGGAAATTTCCGATGTTCTTATACGCTTTCAGGAAGGCATCCTGGTATACATCCTGCGCGTCATGCTCGCTGCCGGTGAGGTGTAAGGCGAGCCGCAGCACCGCGTGATCATAATGACGGACGAGCTCTTCGAAGGCGGCGCGATTCCCGCGCTGCGCCTCGCGGATCAGCATCGTGTCATCTATGCGGCGTTCGTGCGCAGCCATGGGGCCCCGCGCGGGGTGCTGGTTCCTGCTGACTCTCTCCGCCCTGTCACTCTCTCTCGAGTGGCGCGCTTCGCCAATCGCAAGTGCTACCGCCCATGCATCGGCCGGCATTTGCTTGTGTCCTTCTAGTGCCCGGTATGTATGCCATGATCCGGGCCGGCATAGAGATAGACGGAGAACCACCGGAACCGTGAGCAGAAATTATAGGCTTTCCCCATCCCGCCCCGCTCGCCAACTGGCTACGCAACAGTCAAGTCCAGGGTGCCTCAGGTCTCGCCGCCGTTGCGCAAAGTGCGACTCCGTTGACCTGAAACCAAACTCCCGATGAGCCTAGGAGAGTCCCTTCCCAGCGAGCGTCCCCCTCCCTTAGGTTGCCCAGGTCGCCCTTCCCACCGCCGATTTTTTTTCCGGCACATGCCAGTCTTTTCCCCGATTTCCCGCTCTCTCAGGTAAAAGCGGTAGATAACAAAGCCGCTTCGAATTTCACACCGGGTTTCCCCTAGTCAGACCTGGAGAGCCTTCATGAAGCCGTGCTGCGCGCGACTCGCCTTTATTCTCTGTCTAGCTGCAACCAGCGCCATTGCTGCCGCCCAGTCTGCCGCCGGAGCGCCGGCACCTTCCACATCTCAGTCTTTCCCGGTCATCCCGCAGCTGGTGAGGTTCGCCGGCACGCTTTCCGATCTCAACGGCGAGCCTCTAAGCGGCGTCCCGGGTGTAACCTTCGCCCTCTACAAAGATCGGCAGGGCGGCGCGGTGCTGTGGCTGGGAACCCAGAATCTTTGCGCCGATAGCAGGGGACATTATTCCATCATGCCTGGTTCCACCACGGCGGACGGCCTTTCCGCCGAGGTTTTTAGTTCTGGAGATGCACGCTGGCTCGGAGTCCAACCGGCTGGCCAGCCGGAGCAGGCCCGGGTGAAGTTGTTCAGCGTGCCGTATGCATTGAAGGCCGGAGACGGGCAGACCTTGGGGGGGCTGCCGCCTTCGGCCTTCATGCTGTCGGTCCGGCTGGCAAACGCTCAGACGTCTGGTCCCGCGGCTGCCGCCACTTCCAGTTCGTCTCCAGCTACGAGTTCCGATGTGACCACCACCGGTGGCACGGTCAACACGCTCCCTTTATTCAGCACGGCGGCCAACGTTGAAAACTCGATCGTCAGCCAAAGCGGCAGCGGCGCAACTGGCAAAATCGGCATCAGCACGGCCGTCCGCCGTTCTCTCACCCTGCCCGCATCCGGCGCAGCCACCGCAACCGCCGGCAAAAATTCCCAGCCACAGGATTTCATCGCCTCGGCATTCAACCGCACCACATCGACCGTCGTCCCGCAAAAATTCCGCTGGCAAGCCGAGGCCTAGAACAACGATAAGTCGACTGCAACCGGGACTTTGAACCTACACTGCGCCTCGGGCGCAGCCGCTCCGGCCGAAACCGGTCTGAAGATCAGCAACACCGGCCTGTTAATCTTCGCTAAGGCGCCGATCATCTTTTCGGCGGGTGGGGGTTGGCGGCTCAGATCACCGGCCAGTTCTTCCGCCAACAATTCGAGAGCCGGCTTTTCCAGAACAGGTTCGCTGCGCCCAGAATGATTCAGCAGCGATTTCACTTCGCGGCGCAGAGATTCATCGCTTGCGCAGGAGCGATCAACAAAAGCTTTCCGCCGGCCGGCATCGCAGGCCAGCGCTTCGTTATAAATTTGCTCAATTCTCTGCCACCGTTCAGCTTCCACTGGTTGCGCCTCGATCGAGTTCGCGCAATAACCACGCGCGCGCCAGGACCCAGTCGCGCATCACCGTATCCGGAGAAACTTTCAGAACTTCCGCCGTTTCCTCCACGGTCAACCCTCCAAAGAATCTCAGCTCGACCACTTTCCCTTTGCGTCCGTCCATCTGCTCCAGCCGGGAAAGAACTTCCTCAAGCGCGACGATGTCGAACGGCACCGGCGGCGACACCACCATCGCTTCGTCCAAGTTCACCGCTTTGGCGTCGCCTCCGCGTTTTTTGTAGCCGCGAGAGCGCGCGAAGTCCGTGAGAATCCGACGCATGATCTGTGCGCATACCGCGTAGAAGTGGGCCCTGTCTTTCCACTCCAGGTTGACTCGCACCAGCCGAAGGTAGACTTCGTTGATCAGCGCCGTCGTCTGCAGGATGTGTCCATGCTGCTCGCGCGCCATGTAGTATCGGGCACGGCGATGCAGTTCGTCGTAAACCAGTGGTGTCAGTTGATCGAGGGCCTCAGGTTTGCCGTCCTGCCAGGAACGCAAAAGTCGTGTGATTTCGGCGGATTGACTGTCAGACATGGCCCGATGCGGGATTTGGGGCTCCCGCACGTGCCGAACAGGCTAGCACAGCCCGGACCGTCTGGCCAGAAGAACAGGACAGAAGAACAGAGCAGGGGATGAAAATCATGGACCGCAAGATTTTGCACAGAAGAAACAAATCGATGGGTGGAACAGCGGCAATTCAGCGCCGGGAACTTGGCCCCCCAGCGCGAAGGCCGGTTCCAGGGATCGAGTCGCCTCAAACGAGGTCCGTGATGCCGTAGGCAGCGGCTGCCGTGCCAAAGACCTAAACACCGATCTTCATGACCGGGCCGATAGCAATTGGCTGCAAACGAAGCAGGACCCGGCTGGTTGACCGGGCCCTGACGTGTGGCCACCAACAAAACTTGGAATAGAAGGAAATTCGCCCGACAGCGACTAGGTGCGCGGGAGGCCTTCTGGCTCGTTACCCCAATATTTGTGGTCGCGCAAAAAGTACTTCTCGTTCCAGTAGTTCATCGCCGTCTTGAGGAACAGCCAGCCCGGGCGCAGATGTCCCATCTTCTTGAACCGCCGATTCGTCGTATAGACTCCGCCCCGCACGATCGCGAAGCGCTTACGATCGACCTTCTGGCTCAGCTTGTAATCTTCGGCGAAGTGAATCTGTTCATGAAATCCGCCGAGCTGCCGGAACTTTTCGCGATCGAAAAGCATGAACATGCCAGTTGCAAACGGACGATGCAAATACGACAAATACTGAAAAAGATCGATGGTTGCATAGAGCAGCTTGTCCATCCAGTTTCCGCCGCGGCAGACGACATTGGTCGTCACGCAGTGCAACCGCTTCGCCTGGGCTTTCTCCACGCAGCGGCGAATGAGCGAGCGGTCGGCGAGTTCGATATCGGCATCGACAAAAAGAACATACGGAGCCTCGGCCTGGGCCGCGCCCTGATTGCGGCCGACCGAGGGCATTCCCCCGGGAATCACGGTGACATTCAGGCGATCGCGAAAGCTCGCGACGATTTCTCGGGTGCGGTCGGTCGAATTCGCGTCAGCGACCAACACCCTCGTACTCGACATCTTCGAGTAGTCCTGAATCGTCAGCGAGGTCAGCAAGTTCCCAATCAGCTTCTCTTCGTTCTTGGCTGGAATCACGATCGTCAGTTCGTTCGCAGTGCTCGAGTTGTTGGAATTCCTGGTTGTAGTCATGGATCTGGACTCCGTATTCGTCGATCGTCAGGTAAGTAAGCCGCGAATCAACCCATCCACCCGAGTTGTAATATTCGATGCCGTCCTCGGCAACGTGCAGGGCTTCATGCGTGTGCCCGCAGAAAATGCGGTCGGCGGCGTGATGGCGCGCGTGGGCCAGCGCTCCAGCTGAGACTTTCGGTGACATTCGCAGCCAGCGCGTGTTGAGCCGGTCGATCAGGCGCGCAATCGGCTTGCTCTTGAAATCGAGTTTCTGCAGTTGCAAGTAGAGAGAAGTTCCCAGCCGGCTCAGCGTGAGCCGGTTCACCTGGAATCCATCGAACTGGTGGCCGTGAATCGCGATGTGGCGCAGGCCGTTGTAGGTCCAAGTGTATTGCTGGTAAACACGCACGCCAACCAGGTGCGACATGATGTTCGCCAGTCCGTGGTCGTGATTGCCTTCGACCCAGACGACTTCGATGTGCCGCTTGGGATTGGAAAGCTTGCGGATGTGTCCCAGAAACTTCCAATGATCTTTGGTGAGACGGGCAAAATTGAGATCGGCGAAGATGTCACCGAGCAGGATGAGGCGCTGGAAGCGGGTTTCCTTCAGCACGCGCGTGGCCTCGCGCGCACGGCTCGTGTCTGCGCCCAGGTGCAGATCGGAGAGGATCAGCGTGTTGTGCACGTGCGGATCCATACTTAGTTAGTAGCAGGGAAATGTTACGAGCGAATGAATATTGCATCAATTTTGGTGCATAGGGTTTACCAGAGAGGCAACGAAGGAAACCAGGGTAATGGCAGTGCTTGTACCGGAGTAACGTTGACGCGTCTACATAGGAATCCTATGTTTACAACATCGGATTCCTATACTGCCGGAATGTGAACAATGAACAGGCGCGTTCGATCGAAAATTGCGCGGGGCAGCGGCGAGATCGCGATCCTTGCCTTGCTAGCCGAACAGCCGCTTTACGGGTTCGAGATCGCGAACCAGATCGCCGAAAGAACTGGAGGCGCGCTGAAGTTTACGCTCGCCTCGCTTTATCCGCTGCTCTACGAAATGGAAAAACGTGGCTGGGTGGAAGGCCGCTGGCAAGCCAACAGCGCCGGACGCGATCGCCGCTACTATCATCTCACGGCGAGCGGACGCCAGCAGCTGGCGCCCTTGCGCGAGGAGTGGCGCGCCTTTTTCCAGGCGCTCGACAGCCTCGCCGGAGTGAGCCATGCCTGATTGGAAACGTTTGGTCGACGAGCGTCTACCCGTTCGCGACATCAACTGTACTATGCGATCGGACGTCATCTCCGAGCTGGCGACGCATCTTGAAGAATCCTACGAGCACGCGCCACGGCAAGGTGTGAATGAACGAGCGGCGATCGACGACGCCTTAGAGGAAGCCGGCGACTGGCGGGTTCTGGCGGTGAAGATCCGCAGAGCAAAATTGAAGGAGGCGCCCGTGAACAAACGGACGAAAGCGTTTTGGCTACCGGCGGTTCTGAGTTTGTTGGGAGCGAGCTTGCTGTTGACGCTGCTCGAGCGTCTTGGCTTCCAACCGCGTTCGGTCTGGGTTGGAGGTTTTGCCATGTCGCTCTATTGGCACTGGCTGATCGGGCTTCCCGCTTTTGGCGCCCTCGGGGCGTATCTGTCTGAGCGCGCTCATGGATCGATTCCCGCGCGGCTGGCTGCGGGGCTGGCTCCGGCGCTTGTCATGCTGGCAGTGATGAGCTTGATCCTGCCCTGGGGGCTCGCGGTCGACGGCTTCCATTTCTTTCGTCTGGTCGGGTTCGGAGTTGGGCTCATGAACTGGGTCGCGATTCCGGCGGTCGCGCTGCTGATTGGAGCTGTGCCGTTTCTGAGACCGTCGCGGCCGGCGTCCGCATAAATGGGAGAGGACTTTACTCTTTCGGCGGGACGTATTCTTTCGGCTTCGCGGAGCCTTCCCCGAAGAAGAACGCTTCCAGCTGCTTGACAATGACTTCCTGATCCTCGCGGCGCGCCGGATTCAGCCGGTACTCGTTGAGCAGCATTTTGCAGTGCTCCATCCACATCCGCCAGGCTTCCTGCGAGACGTTGTCGTAAATTTTCTGGCCAAGTTCGTTGTCGAACGGAGGCTCATCCAGCCCCGGCATTTGTCGTTTGAACTTCACGCAGTAAACAGTGTGCTCCATGTCGTTCCTCAAGTTTTTGGATTTCGAATCTCCATGCTTGCGATCAGGCCATCGCAAAGTGCGTAGACATGCTCGACCATCCGGTCGACGACGATCGTGCCCGTCTTGTCGCGCACGACCTGACGCACCTTGACCGCGGTCCGGCCATCCGGCTCGGGGGTAAAAGCTTGCGGCTCGACCGTCGAGTCGAAACTCTCGAACTGACGCTTCCAATACTCGCGGACCGCGTCGCGGCCATGCAGGCGCGTGCCTTCGAGGGCGTTGGGCCATTCGACGTCTGCGCGCATAGCGCTCAGAACGCTTTCGAACTCGCGCCGATTGAACGCCTGATACACCCGGCGCAGAACATCGACCTCGCTTGAATCGTCTGCCATGCAAACTAAGACCATCTTACACGGAGAAAATTGTTTCCTAGCGAAGCTGTGATTTCAGGCCGCGACCGAAAGCGACTTCCTCCCGCGCTTCTCTCAGGG